>JAQCDI010000226.1 GCA_027620595.1 Bacteroidota bacterium
TCCCACGCGCGGCTGGACCAATCTATGAAATGACCCCGGTAAACGATGTACGGTTTTTGGATGAAGTGGTGTGGATCATTCCCTTCATGGAAGGGGTATTTCGGATCCACCCTCCACTTTGCTCGTCCAGCGCCATGCTCCGTCTCCCGCTCCTGCCCCTCCTTTTGGCTGTTCTGCTGACCCTTGCGCCTGCGGCGCAGCCGTCCCAAGAGCCGCTCCTGTCGGCTGCAGGGGATGAGTGCAGTTTCAGTCAGGACATGGCACCCGTCGAAGGCTACCTGTCGTTGATTTCCATGGCGGATCCGTATCAGGGCACGTTGGACGCCGATGTGACGGTCATCGTGTTCTTCGATCCAAACTGCCCGCACTGCAGGACTTTCCATCCGGTGATGAACCAGGTGATTGCAGACAGTGGACAGCATGCCCGCTTCTTCATGATTCCCTTCCCGCTCTGGCAGTATTCGCTGGTCCAGGTGGAGGCCCTTTTCGTGGCGGCCCAGGAAGGCAAATATTTCGAAATGCTCGACGCCCAGTACGCCCACCAGAAACAGGGCGGCATGTCCCTCGACGAGGTCGCGGTGTTGGCAGGAGACATCGGGTTGGACACGGCGCGCTTCCGTGCGCGGGTCGAGCAGGGACTCAATCAACCCATGATCCTCGAGCGCCGCGCCCAGATTGCCTCGATGGGCGTTCGCGGAACGCCCTCCGTGATGATCAATGGCCAGTTCGTGGCCTCCGATTCGCGCTCGCGCATCTGCATGAACGAGCTCATTGCCAAGGTGGCCAACGACGCTTGATTGCGGGCGAACCGGGGACCCACCGGAAAGATATCCACGAAGGTCCCGTGGCCCGGGCCGTGTTCGTAGTTTCGGAAGCCTGTCCTTCATGACCCTTCCGATCGCCTCCGAACCGTCTTGGCAATGCCCCACGTCCCTTCCGATCCGTCCCTCGATCAGCTGACCGCCAATACCATCCGTTTCCTGGCCGCCGATGCGGTGCAGAAAGCGAATTCCGGACATCCGGGGATGCCCATGGGCGCCGCTCCGATGGCCGTGGCGGCATGGCATCGGCATCTGCACCTTGATCCTTCGGCGCCGGATTGGCCCAACAGGGACCGGTTCATCCTTTCGGCGGGCCACGGGTCCATGCTGCTCTATTCGCTCCTGCACCTGAGCGGATTCGACCTCTCGATGGAGGACCTCAAGCAGTTCCGGCAGTGGGGGAGTCGCACACCCGGCCATCCGGAGAACTTCCATACCACGGGCGTCGAAACGACCACCGGTCCGCTGGGACAGGGCTTCGCCAACGGTGTCGGCATGGCTGTGGCCGAAGCATTCCTGGCCGCCCGGTTCAACCGTCCCGGATTCCATGTGGTGGACCACCACACGATGGCCATCGTCTCGGACGGGGACCTCATGGAGGGCATCTCGCACGAGGCCGCGTCGCTGGCCGGCCACTACGGATTGGGCAAGCTCATCTATCTCTACGATGACAACGGGATCACGATTGACGGTTCGACCGACATCGCGTTCACCGAAGACACCACGCGCCGTTTCGAAGCCTACGGCTGGCAGGTCCTCGACGTAGCCGATGGCAATGACGTGGCGGCCATCGATGCGGCCATTGCCAAGGCCAAGGCCGAAACCGGTCGTCCGAGCCTCATCCGGGTCAAGACCGTGATCGGGTACGGAAGCCCCAACAAAGCGGGAACGCCCGACTCACACGGTTCGCCCCTCGGACAGGACGAGATCCTGGCCACGCGGGAGCGTCTGGGGTGGAAGGCCACCGAATCGTTCCATGTCCCGGACAGCGTGCGCACGTACATGGGCACCGTTGCCGGCCGGGGAAAGGAGCGTCGGGCGGCCTGGGAGGCCATGATGCAGCGATATGCGACGGCCCATCCGGCCGAGCATGCGGCCTGGCAACGGTGGATGTCCGGCGCGCTGCCGGAGGACCTCGTTTCGCTCATGCCCACCTTCGAGGCCGGCAGCGCGCCGGCCACGCGCGCGGCCAACGGCAAGGTCCTGGCCGCGCTCGATGCCCACCTGCCCAACCTGATCGGCGGATCGGCCGACCTGACGGGGTCGAACAAGACGGACATCAAGGGGCGCACCGATTTCCAGAAGGACAATCCGGGCGGCAGCTATTTCTATTTCGGTGTGCGCGAACACGCCATGGCATCGCTCTGCAACGGCATGCAGCTGCATGGCGGACTGCGCACCTACTGCGGTACGTTCCTCGTCTTCTCCGACTACATGCGCCCGGCCATCCGCCTGAGCGCGCTCATGCAGCAGCCCGTGGTCTACGTACTGACACACGACTCCATCGGATTGGGTGAGGACGGCCCGACCCACCAGCCCATCGAGCATTTCATGGCCTTGCGGGCCATCCCGAACTGCACGTTCATCCGGCCGGCCGACGGTCCGGAAACTTCCAGTGCCTGGGTGGCCGCCCTCGAAAACACGACCGGCCCCACGATCCTGGCGCTCAGCCGTCAGAACCTGCCTGTTCTGAGTCCCGACACAGCCGCGGTCGTCGCCAACGTGAAGCGGGGCGCCTACGTTGTCCGGGATACCGATGGGTCTCCCGATGCCATCCTGATGGCCACAGGCAGCGAGGTGGCGCTCTGTGTGGAAACGGCCGAAAAATTGGCCGGAGAAGGTCTCCGCGTCCGCGTGGTCTCCATGCCCAGCTGGGAACTGTTTGCCGCGCAGGACAAGACATATCGGGATGCCGTCCTTCCTCCGTCGGTTTCGGCCCGCGTTTCGGTCGAGGCAGGCATCACCATGGGGTGGGAGCGTTGGATCGGGCCCGAAGGTGTGGCCATCGGACTCGACCACTTCGGCGCTTCAGCCCCGGCCGAGGAGCTGTTCGAGCGGTTCGGGTTCTCGGTGGAGAACGTGGCCGCCAAGGTCCGGCGTCTGGTGGGCTGACGTCCTCCCCGAGGTGACCGACGACCAGGATGAGGCACGGCGCTGCCCGGCTGCGTAGATTGGGACGTGTTTCCTTTCGCATGCTCCCGAGGCGCCCATGCTTTCCCGACGTGTTTTCATCGAAACGGCCTCCCTGGCCGGTATTTCCTCGACGGTTTTCCCCGAGATCCTGATGCGCGAGGTCCGCGTTCCTGCGGACATCACCGTGGATACCATCAAGGCGGCCGAGGCCCTCTCCGGTCTGCAGTTCACGGACGCCGAGCGGGAGCTCATGCTGGACGGACTGAAGAGCACTGTGGCCGACTATGAGGCCATCAGGGCCTGGGACCTGCCCAATGCCGTGCCGCCGTCCGTGGTCTTCGATCCGCGCATGTCCGGCGAAGCGGTGCCCACATTGCCGGCCCGGGTGCCCGTTTCGTGGGAGCCGGAGGCGGTCACACGGCCTGCTTCGGACGAGGATCTGGCGTTCATGACCGTACCGGAGCTTTCTGCGTTGCTGCGCAGCCGACAGGTTTCCTCGCTCGAGCTGACACAGCTGTACATCTCGCGGCTCCGGGCGTACGACCCGGTGCTGCGGTGCGTCGTTACCCTGACCGAGGAGCGTGCCCTGCGGCAAGCGCGGGCAGCGGATGCCGAACTGGATGCCGGGGTGTGGCGCGGACCACTGCACGGCATGCCCTGGGGCGCCAAGGATCTGCTCAATGTCGACGGGTTTCCAACCACATGGGGGGCAGAGCCTTACCGCGATCAGACCTTTGAGGGAGATGCCGAAGTGGTCCGCCGTCTGGATGCGGCAGGCGCCGTCCTGGTGGCCAAACTGACCCTCGGGGCGC
The DNA here is from genome assembly GCA_027620595.1 of Bacteroidota bacterium. Taxonomy (GTDB): domain Bacteria; phylum Bacteroidota; class Rhodothermia; order Rhodothermales; family UBA10348; genus JAAZVD01. Next base: position 3,767 of record JAQCDI010000226.1, read on the forward strand.
TGGCCATGGGCGACGTCTGGTTCGGAGGGCGCACGAACAACCCCTGGAACATAGAGCGCGGGTCGAGCGGGTCGTCCGCCGGACCGGGTGCGGCGGTGGCCGCCGGGCTGGTGGGCTTCGCCATCGGGTCGGAAACCCTGGGTTCGATCGTCTCGCCATCGACCCGCAACGGCGTGACCGGTCACCGGCCCACGTTCGGCCGGGTCCCCCGCACAGGCGCCATGGCGCTGAGCTGGTCCATGGACAAGCTGGGCCCCATGTGCCGCAGCTCCGCCGGATGTGCACTCGTTTTCGACGCCATCCATGGACATGATCCGGGCGAACCGTTTTCCGTGACCACGCCCTTCTCCTGGCCGGCGACACATCATTTGGCGGACATCCGTATCGGTTACCTGGACGGGGCATTCGAGAACGAGGACGATCTGGCCGTATTGGAGGTGTTCCGTAGGGGTGGCGTGGACCTGGAGCCCTTCCAGTTTCCTGACATCGACCCCAACCCCCTGATCCTCATGCTGCGGGTGGAAGCAGCGGCTGCGTTCGACGCGCTGACCCGCTCCCAACAGGACGACCTGCTGGTCCGGCAGGATGCCGGGGCCTGGCCCAATTCCTTCCGGCGGGCCCACTTCGTGCCGGCTGTCGAATACGTCAACGCCAGTCGGATCCGCACCCTGCTGATGCGGGAAATGCGTAGGATGTACGAGGGGGTGGATGTGCTCATCATGCCCTCGTTCGGCAACCGGGGCCTTTCCATTTCCAACCTGACAGGTCATCCCAGCGTGACGGTTCCCCATGCCTTCCTGCCCGTAGAGGGACAGCCGGCCGGTTCGGCACGGCGCAATCCGGCCTCCATCACGTTCCTCGGTGGCATGTACCGGGACGATCTGACCCTCGCCGTGGCCGACTGGTATCAGCAAAAGACCGATTTCCATCGGCGTAGACCGTCGATCCAATGAC
>JAQCDI010000227.1 GCA_027620595.1 Bacteroidota bacterium
TATCGTTCTCCATCCGGAAGCGGTTGTAGGCTTCCACCGAATAGGTTAGGAGTTCGGCGCGCCAGCGCTGTTTTTCCTCGATGACCCGCCGCATGATCCGCACCGCCGGATCCTCGCCCGTGACTGTGATCCCGGGCAAAGAAATTGCGCTGGCGCGCAATGCAATGCGGACCGGGCGTCCATCGTCGGCCACGATGACCCGGGCCGTTTCATACCCGATGAATCGGATGATCAGCACAGGATTGGGCTGATCGCTTCGCAATGCGAACGTGCCGGAAGCCGAGGTGATGGTCCCCGAATACGTGCCCTCTATCTGCAGGGAGGCCCCGGGAAGCCCCTCCCCCGTGGCACTATCCACCACCGTCCCCTCGAAATGATGCTGTGCCACCGACAGACGTGGCGCTGTGCCTGTCAGGCAGACCACTGCAAGGAAAAGGACCAGATATCGATGCATGGACAAAAGGATGGTGGCGCCGAAAAACGGTCAATGGTATCCGCAACAGGTGTGGAGCTGCACGGAGGATACGCACCAACCCCTGACGTAGCTACCGATTGCCGGCGCAGGGTGCGCTCAGTCGCTTCCTCACCGTGAGCGGTGCACCAACCATCCCGCCCCGGTTCCGAGCACCACTCCCACCCACACATCCGATGGATAGTGCACCCCTTTCCATACCCGGGACAGTCCAACCGAGGCAGCCCAAGCTCCGGCCACCCAGGGAACCGGGCCTTCTGGATTCTCCAGGATGAACCACGTGGCTGAAACGGCAGACAGGGCTGCATGACCTGATGGCATGGAAGATCGATCGTCCAGACCGCTGCGTCCCCCACGATCCTGGAGGTCTTCCATCACCGTGAAGGGTCGTGGGCGGGCAAGCAGTCGCTTGCCCGCCCACGTCATGCCCGCCGTGCCTGCCCAAGCGGCCGAAAACAGCATGGCGTCCTGTCCATCCACCCGGTCGGACAGAGCCGCGGCGGCCCACCAGGCGGGTACACTCCCGAACATGACGGGATAGGCTGACCGGTGTGCCCCCTCCAGCCACACCTGAACGGCACGACCATCCCAGCCGTTGACCCGTCGAAGCAGCGAAACGTCATGGCCCCTTTCGAGGATGCGCTGTGTTGCGAAGGCCTGCGCCGGAGTGCTCGCATGCCACGATTGGGCAAAACTGACCAAGGACGCACAACACGTCAGCAGGCACACGAATCGCCGGACCATTGTCGTGCCGTCCACAGGGCTATGCTTCGACCTCGACCTCCTTGGCCACACCATTGGTCGGCGCCGGGAGAAGGCCCAGGATTTCCTTGACCTTATGGGTGATTTCCTCGCGCAGGGACTCGTTTTCCTTCAGCCACGCTTTAGCGGCATCCCGTCCTTGTCCGATCTTGATGTCCCCGTAAGAGAACCACGAGCCGGCCTTGTTGATGACGTCGTGTTGGACGCCTACATCGATCAATTCTCCCAACGAGGAAATGCCTTCCCCATAGATGATGTCGAATTCTGCCTCGCGGAACGGCGGGGAAACCTTGTTCTTGACCACCTTGACGCGGGTCCGGTTGCCCACCACTTCCGTGCCTTCCTTGATGGCACCGATACGTCGGATATCCATCCGGATGGAAGCATAGAATTTGAGCGCGTTCCCACCGGTGGTCGTTTCCGGACTGCCGAACATGACACCGATCTTCATCCGGATCTGGTTGATGAAGATCAGCACTGTTTTGGTACGGTTGATGGTGCCTGTGAGCTTGCGAAGCGCCTGGCTCATGAGTCGAGCCTGCAAACCGACGTGGCTGTCCCCCATGTCCCCTTCGATTTCTGCGCGGGGCACGAGTGCGGCTACCGAATCAATGACGATGACATCGAGCGCACCGCTGCGGACCAGGGTGTCACAGATGTTGAGGGCATCTTCCCCGGTGTCCGGCTGGGAAACGAGGAGATCATCAATCTTCACACCCAGTTTTTCGGCATAACTGGCGTCGAATGCATGCTCCGCATCGATGAAGGCGCACGCCCCTCCCTTTTTCTGGGCTTCCGCGATGATGTGCGTGGCCAAGGTGGTCTTACCCGATGATTCCGGCCCGAAAATTTCGACGATACGGCCTCTGGGTACCCCGCCGATGCCCAAGGCGGAATCCAGGACCAAAGAGCCGCTCGAGATGGAGGCAATCCGTTCTGATGGTTCATCTCCGAGCCGCATGATGGCTCCTTTTCCGTACGTCTTCTCGATCTGTTTGAGGGCCAGATCCAGTGCGTGCTGCTTGGCAGCATCCTGAGTGCTCATGATGATGTTGTCTTGTTGGGACGGAAGTGGGGCTCCCGGGATCATGGCTGGATGCGGCAGCATCCCCCATTCCCGACAGAGTGTCAACCGGTGTGGACAAGTGTCCCCGATGACCCCCGGACCGTTGATGAATCAATATACTGTGCAATATATGTGACACACTATATATATGCACACCTTGCAGCGAAAAATTCCGGGCGGCCGTGTGGGCCACATCCGGACGGAGGGAAACCTACAAAACGGGTGTGTCAATGAAATGTCATACCCGTCAGAGCGGTACTGTCCCGATTCCCTTCTTCCGCCAGACCCATTTCGGATTCGGGCATAACCCGGCACACGGTCAGCCCGGGCCAGGGTTCGCCCGGCAAGCGGTTCACCCGAAATGCTGGAGCTCCCTGCGCAGGAGATCCAGAACTGCCGTGCTGGCCCGTTCCTTGTTGCGGATACGGTCCATGCCAAGGGCCATGTCTACGGCCACGGTTCTCTTCGAGGAGGAAATCCCCATCCAGAACGTGCCCACCGGCTTTCCCTCGGATCCACCACCAGGTCCCATGATACCGGTGGTGCTGATCCCGACGTCGGATCCGAGCAACCGCCGCACCCCGTCGGCCATTTCACACGCGGTCTGACGGCTCACGGCGCCGAATGTGCCCAGCGTTTCGGAACGCACCCCGAGTTGCTGTTGCTTGACTGAATTGGCGTAGGCCACGACGCCCCCGATCACCCACTCCGACGAACCTGGAACGTCCGTCAGGCGATGCGCCACGAAACCACCGGTACAACTCTCGGCCGTGGCCACGGTCAGGTTCCGCTCCTTCAGCAACCGACCCACCGCAGCCTCCAGGGTATCCTGCCCTTCCCCATAGATCCATTTCTCCGCCCGGGCGTGGATAAACGTCGCAAGGTCCTCGAGACGAGACGCTGCATCCGGGCCCACAGCCGTGAGTCGAAGTCGGACGCCGCGCAAGTTGGGAAGGAACGCCAAGGACGTCTCCGGGTGCAGGTAGGCCTTCGCACCATCAAGAAGGTCGGCCAGGGCGGATTCGCTGATCCCAACCGTAAGCAGCGTGCGCTGGAGCACTTCCGGGGCACCATCCATGGCAGCGATGCGCCCCAGCATGTGATCCTGCATGAACGCCTGCATTTCGTACGGAACCCCCGGCAGCAGGACAATGAGCCCATCGCCTTGCGGGTGAGGGTAGGATCCCACAAGCGCAGGAGCCGTCCCGACCGGATTGGGAATGGCCTCGAACCCGTCCGGAACCAGTGCCTGGACCCGATTGGACGCCGGCATTTGCATCCCCCTGCGCTCGAAGCGCCTGCGCATCCCCTCGACAAGCGCGGGGTCCTCGCGGAGCGGTGCATTGAACAGGGAAGCAACCACTTCGCGCGTCAGATCATCGTGGGTGGGTCCCAACCCGCCGGTCACCACCGTCACCCGACCATCGCGCATGGCACGGGCCAATGCTTCCCGCATCTGGACCTGCTCATCCCCGACCGTCTCCAGTCGGATGGGCCGGATCCCCATGACGGTGAGACGCTCACCGATCCATGCCGCATTCGTGTCCACGATCTGCCCGATCAGCAGTTCGTCCCCGATGGTGAGCACCGTGGCGCGCATCGGCTTCAGGCGCCTCCCCTGTCGGCAGACCACCGGGCAGGATTGCGGTACCATGCCTGCAGCGACAGCAGGTCTTCTTCGGGCAGCAAGCCGGATTCCTCTGCCACTTCGAGGAGGACTCCGAAGTTCGAGAGCGTGTGGAGCGGAACGCCAGCCGCATCAAAGGCTTCCTGGGACCCGGGTAGACCGTAGGTGAAGATGGCCATCACGGCCTCCACCTGCACACCCGCGTCCCGCAACGGTGCCAGGATGGCCGTTGACGACATGCCTGTGGAGACAAGGTCCTCGATGACCACGGCATGGGCGCCATAGGGTGCCAGCCCCTCGATCTGTTTTCCACGTCCGTGTGCCTTGGCGCTGCTGCGTACATAGGCCATGGGTGCATCCAGACGATCGGCCAACCAGGCTGCATGCGGTATTCCTGCGGTCGCGGTGCCCACCACCACGTCACAGGCCAGTTGTTCGGCGGCAATGATCCCGGCGAACCCACGTGCGATTTCGGCTCGCACCTCGGGGTATCCCAGGGTCAAACGGTTGTCACAGTACACCGGCGAGAGCCGCCCTGATGCCCAGGTAAAGGGATCCGAAGGAGACAGACTGACGGCCCCGATGCGCAGCAGGTGTCCGGCTATTCGTCGTGCCTGTTCGTCCCGGTCCATGACCATGATTCAGGAAGCGTTGTTGATGTCGGGATTGGTGAAGTAATCAACGCCGGTCCATACGGTGACGGCGGCAACGAAGGCCATGCCCCAGAACAGGACCGAGGAAGCAAACAACCAGTCCATCCACCCGAGGACCGGCTCGACCGTGCGGGCCG
>JAQCDI010000228.1 GCA_027620595.1 Bacteroidota bacterium
TGTCCCGGGCCAGCGACTCGGAGATTCCTTTTATGGATGTCAGCGGCTTGCGGATGGCCCAGGCGTACTGCACGTTCTCGAGGTCGAAGCGCAGGCCGGAGATGTTCACGTCCGGTACGAGCACGCGCACGCCGTGGCGGCGCGCCTCCTGTTCAAGGGTCATCTGCGCATACATGCCCGGGCGGTGCTGCATCACGGCCGCCATGAACGCCGCCGGGTAATACGCTTTCAGATACGCGCTGTGGTAGACCGTCAAAGCAAAGGAAGCCGCGTGCGAGCGGCAGAAGCCGTACCCCACGAATTTGGAGACCTGGTCGAAGACGCGGTTCGCCACGGTTCTTGAAATCGGCGGGTCGGTCGGCACCTGCAGCGCCGACTCCACGAACCCCTCGCGCATGCCTTCCATCTCGGTCGAATCGCGGAAGCGCGACATCAGGCGGCGGAACTGGTCGGCCCGGTCGAGGGACCAGCCCGCAAACCGGTGGGCCACTTCGAGTACCTGTTCCTGGAAGACAATGACCCCGTACGTGTCGTGCAGGATGTCCTCGAGGATCGGATGCTCGTAGCGCACGGTCTCGATGCCCTGGTGCCGCCGGATGAAGGGATGCATGAGGCCGCCCAGGATCGGACCCGGCCTAACGAGCGAGATCTGCTTGATCAGGTCCTGCATCGAACGGGCCTGGATGCGCGAGCCCGCGCTCATCTGCGCCGGGGATTCGATCTGGAAGAGGCCCAGGACGTCGCCCTCGCAGATCCGGTCGTAGACCTTCGGGTCGTCGAAGGGGAGGGTGTCGAGGTCGATGACCTCGTTCTGCCGGTCCGCCACGATCTGCGTGGCCTCGGACACCGCGCCCAGCATCCTCAGGCCCAGGACGTCCAGCTTGACGAGCCCGAGCCATTCCAGGTCGTTCTTGTCGAACTGCACGACGCGCACCCCGTTGGCGCTCTGCTGCAGGGGGGAGAAGCAGGGCATCGGATCCCGCGTCAGGACCATGCCGCCCGAGTGCTGGCCCAGGTGGCGGGGCACCTCCATAAGTGCGGTCGACGCCGACAGCAGGATCCTGAGCAGTGGTGTCTTGCCGCCCGCCACGCTCTCGATATGGGCGCTGTTGTACTCGTCCGTCGGCGGCGCGTGGCTGCAGCGCTTGGACATCTGCGTGGCCATTTCGGCCGGCCAACCCAGGGCCTTGGCCGTGTCCTGGACAGCCGACTTGGTCAGGTAACGGTCGATGGTGGCGGCCATTCCCGTATGCGCCGCACCGAATCGCTCCTCCATCCAGGCGATGATCTCCATGCGCCGACTCGAATCGAAATCCAGGTCGATGTCCGGCGTGCCCTTGCGCCCGCGGTGCAGGAAGCGCTCGAACAGCAGGTTATGCTCGATGGGGCAGACGCGGGTGATGTCCAGCAGGAACGTCACGATGGAATTGGCCGCCGACCCGCGCCCCAGGCAACGTATACCCCGTCGTTGGGCCTCTTCGATGACCTCGGCCACGACCAGGAAGAAATCCTGGATGTCCAGGTGCATGATGATGTCGATCTCCTTGTCCAGCCGGGCCCGAGCGGCTTCGCGGTGCGGGGCGCCGGGTGGGTATTTACGGGCGAACCCCTTTTCGACCTTTGTGCGGAAGAGTTCGGGGGAGGTGACTCCGTCGGGGAGACGCGCGCCGGGGGGGATGATGTGCCCCGGTATGAGGTCCACCTCGCAGGCCGACGCAATCTCCCCGCTGCGATGCAGCGCGTCGTGCGGGAGCCCCCGGCGCGCGAGCTCCGCCTCGGGCTGCACATGGGCCATGGCATTCGAGGGCCGGTGCGGGTGGTCGTCGAATACCGTGATGCCGTGGCGGATGCAGGTCAGCAGGTCGTAGCGCCAGTAGTCCCGCGCCACCGCGTAGCGTACATCGCCCGTGGCCACGGTGGGAAGGCCGGCCTGGGCGGCGTGCCGGATGAGCCGGTCCAGGCGCCGGTCGTCTCCCTGCCGCCGCTGGTGGGAGAGCTCCACGAAGAGCCGCTCGTTGAAGATGTCCTTGAGCGCGCCCGTGAATTGGCTGGCCAGCGTACTCATCCCTTCGTCGATGAGCGGGTAGAGGAGCCCCTCGTCGGTGCCCGTGAGGCAGATCAGCCCCTCGCGGTGTTCCGAAAGCTTCTCCAGCGTCGTCCAGGGATTGTCCCGATCCTCGCGCTCACCCGCTGTCAGGTGGGCATCCGTCAGGAGCCGACACAGGTTCGCATACCCCTCCCGGTTCTGCGCCAGCAGGACGATGTCCCCGGTGGGGGACGGTTTGCTGCCCGGAGGTGTCCACTGCAGGGGCACCTCCGCGCCGAATACATGCCGCAGTCCGTGCTCCTTGCAGGCCTGCTGGAAGCGCACTACCCCGTAGACCCCGTGGCGGTCCGTGATCCCCATCGTGCCCATACCCAGGCGCGCCGCCTCGGCCACCAGGGCTTCGGGCGACGAGCCGCCGGCGCGGAAGGAGTACCAGGAGCGGGCATGCAGATGCACGAACATGCGGAATAGGGGTGCAGATGTAAACAGAAACCGGGGTACCACTATAATATGTGTAAAATATGTGCGTCAAGACATGTGCGGTGTTTAAATGCCGGGATGCGGATGAATTCTGCCCTCAGCGAGCCAGGTGGCCCTCGACCAGGTCCGTGCCGTTGACCGGACGCGTTTGATCAATCGGCTCGGATCGATCCACGCTGCCACCCGGGACCGGGTCATCGACACCCTGGGCGAGATGTTTGCAGGCTGACCCCCGTCGACCGGAAGCTGCAACTGGTCAAACGGGTTCGTTTTCCATCGACCTGACGCTGCTGTTGGTCGACCTTGACTGGACGCGGGACCGAAAGAAGGGGATGTTGGGGGCGAACCGAAAACCAACCCGTTCTGTCATGAACCGTCGTCTGCTGCTTCTCTTGTTCTGTTTTGCGCCACTGGCGGCTACTGCCCAGACCTCGCTGGAGGTCGACGTGGCCCGTGCCGACAGCCTGCGCCAGGCTGGCGACCTGCCGGCCGCCGCCAAAACCTATTTTGCTGCTTATCAGGTCCTGCCCGACAGCGCAAAGGGCGGGGAAGAGGGTGTGGGGTACCGGTTGGCATCCACGCTGGCCCTGATCGGTAACCAGCACGACAACGCATTCATGGTCCTGGATCAGATCCTGCCCACCTTGACAAGCATGAAGGTGCTCCACGATCCGGATATGTACTTCCTGACCGAGGATGCGCGGTGGAGTGCGGTGGAAGCGGCGATGTTGGATCGTCTGGCGGAAACGGTGACGGGGCGGTTCGACCGTACCCTTGCGCGGGACCTGCTCCGGATGCGGCGCAACGAATGGGTGGGTCGCTACCACATCATGCTGCTCTTCCGGCAGTCGGGCGGGCAGTCCCCGGTCCTGACCCTGCTCTCACATGCCATGGGGCAACGGCACCAGCAGAACGAAGCGGATCTGTCGGCCATCCTGGACCGACAGGGATGGCCCTTGCTGTCGGCGGTAGGAGAGGAAGCCGCCTTCGCGGCAACCAACGTGTTGACGCACATGGGGTTGGAGGCCCGCCAACGCTACCTTCCGATGCTGGAAGCGGCCTGTGAGGCCGGGGAGGCGGACTGGAATGAGTATGCGCCATCGCTGGACCGCACCGAACTTGAATCGGGTCGACCGCAGGTGTACGGGACGCAAATGGAAATGGACGAAGCTCTGGGTCGGTATGTCCCCCAGGATCTGCTGGATCCGGAGAACGTGGACACGCGTCGGGCGGCGCTGGGCATGGAGCCGATCGCCGACCAGTTGGCCAGGTTCAATGCGGCCATGGCCCGGGATTTCGGCAGCGGAAACTGAGCCGGCATCGCACATGTCCTCCGGGCAGTGTTAATTGGGCGCTTCACCCAACCGAGGACCCGATGGAAACTGCCCAGACCACGAAGGAAGGCCTGATCCGCGTCATGGGCGTTCGTGCCCTCAGCCTCGGCATCGTCAACATGATCATCGGGGCGGGCATCTACGTCCTGCCTGGCCGTGTGGCGGAGCTCCTGGGGCCATCTGCAATCCTGGCCTACTTCCTGTGCTCGGTGGCCGTGGCGCTGGTCTTCCTGTGCTACGCCGAGGCGGGCAGCCGGGTATCCCGCAGCGGTGGCACCTACGCCTACATCGAGGAGGCCTTCGGCCCGTTTGCCGGCTTCCTGGCCTCCGTCCTGCTCTGGCTGGGGTGGGGGATCCTGGCCAACGCTGCCGTCGCGATTGCCTTTGCCGAGCTCATCGGGTTCGCGTTTCCGTCCATGGCGGGGACCGTGCCCCGCTCGTTGATCGTGATCGGGATGTTTGCCCTGCTCGTGGCGGTCAACATCCGCGGCGCCCGCTGGGGCGTCCGCTTCTCGGTCGTGACCACGTACGCCAAGCTCGTGCCCCTCGTGGTGCTGGTGGTGGCGGGCGCTTTCTTCGTGTCGTGGGAAAACCTCGTGATCCCCGAAATGCCCTCCTGGTCCTCGTTGGGCGCCGGCACGCTGATGTTGGTGTTTGCTTTCGGCGGAGGGGAGCTGGCGCTCAATGCCGGCGGGGAAGTCAAGGATCCCGGGCGAACCGTTCCCTGGGCCCTCCTGTGGGGCATCCTGACCGTTTTCCTGGTGTATTCGAACGCCGCCGGGGTGGCGCAGGGGGTGATGGGGCCCGATCTGCTGGACAATATGGAAGCA
>JAQCDI010000229.1 GCA_027620595.1 Bacteroidota bacterium
GCAGCGCATTATGTTGCTGATTTCCGTCTGGATATCCTTGACGGGTCAAGCGTTACAAGCGGAAACAAAAAAGGGGCGCATGTTACCATGCGCCCCTTTTTCAATTCCATTTCCGGCATCAAACGGCAAAATCTTCCTTCTTTTTGCCCTTTTCAATTTCTGCGGCCAGCCATTTCGGCATGCGACCACGGCCGGACCAAGTATTCTTGGCATTCTTCGGGTCCCGGAATTTCACCTTTGCCTTTGCACGCGCGCCGCTTGCCGGCTTTGCTGCTTTGGGCTTTTTCTCTTCGAACAGCTCGCCCACGGAGAATCCAGCCGACTGTGCAATGGCCTGGATTTTCTTCTTGGCGGCTGCTTTTTCCCGTCTTTCGCGCTTTTTGAGTTCCCGCTCGACGTCCGATTTGAGCTTGGACAAATCCTGACGGGACAGTTTTGTGAGATCCATGAATAAATAAGATCAGATGGTGAGAAAAGGGCTTAAAAATTTAATCGGTTTTTTTCCAAATGCAAAACGTCACCAATAAATCTTCACTCATTGTAAAAAGTGGCCCAAAAACATGACATTCCGAATGCAGGGATCGCTGACCAATAATGCGTTTCATTTTTGACAGTGGAAATGCCGCAGCCGGACATACGCCCGGACGGTTGCCTGAGGATCGTCTCCGTCCTCCCTCCAGGCCTGTGTGGATTCCCTTCGGTTCGGATACACCGGAACGCACTAAAATTCATATGACGCCCCATTGGGTATTGCCGTATTATCAAGTGTTCGTGCCTGCAAATGGTGCTGGTCGGCGAGTTAGCTTCTCCCGAAGCCTGACGCGTTGACGTCCAGGACTGGCGCCCCAACCAACGTCTCAACACGCAACCAACCTGAGCTGAGGTGTTTTCCATGTTGCATGCTGCTGACCCGATCCTCTCCCCCGAAGAGTTCGAGGAGATGGAGCTGGACACTGAAAATTTGACCTATGCCGATCGCATCCTGCACTCGGTTTCCCTTTCGCTCGACGACGAGTGGGAAGATGACTTCGAAGAAGAGGAAGACGAAGACGACGACTACCTGCTCGATGAAGACGAGGACGAGGAGTCGGACGACGATGACGACGACGACGACTGGGATGACGACGACGAAGACGAAAAAGAAGATGACCTCGGCGGCGACGACTGGGGCGACGACTGGGATGACGAGGACGACGAATGGTAGGTGATTCCAGAGCGAATGACCGCCACAACGCCGCTGTGGGCCGCAACTCGTCCCGCAATCGGGTAGGCATGTCCGGTGTAGCCGATTTCATCGAACACCATTACAGGCACTTCAATGCTGCGGCGCTTGTCGACGCCGCCAAGGGATACGTGGATCATCTTGCCGGCGGCGGCAAGATGATGGTCACGCTGGCCGGAGCCATGAGCTCCGCCGAGCTGGGGCTTTCCCTGGCCGAGATGATCCGTGCAGGCCACGTCCATGCCATCACCTGCACTGGCGCCAACCTGGAAGAGGATGTCTTCAACCTGGTGGCGCACGATCACTATGTACGGATCCCCCATTACCGGGACCTGACCAAGGCCGATGAGCAGGCCCTGCTCGAGCGGCATCTGAATCGGGTCACGGACACCTGCATCCCCGAGGAAGAGGCCATCCGACGCATCGAGGATGTGATCCTCGATGCATGGCAGGCTGCAGATGCTTCAGGGGAACGCCTCTTCCCGCACGAATTCCTCTATCGGATCCTGCTCAACGGATCCCTGGAGAAACACTATCAGATCGATCCAGCAGACTCCTGGCTCCTGGCCGCTGCCGAAAGGAACCTCCCGATGGTGGTTCCGGGGTGGGAAGATTCGACGCTTGGAAACATCTACGCTTCCCACTGTCTGGTCGGCGACGTCAAGAACGTTCATACCGTTCGCTCCGGCATCGAGTACATGATGGTCCTGGCAGACTGGTATACGGACATCTCGAAGGACACCGGAATCGGGTTCTTCCAGATCGGCGGGGGTATCGCCGGGGATTTCCCCATCTGTGTGGTACCCATGCTGGAACAGGACCTGCTCCGCCCCACCCGGAAATGGGCCTATTTCTGCCAGATCAGTGACTCCACGACGAGTTACGGTTCCTATTCAGGCGCTGTACCCAACGAAAAGATCACGTGGGGAAAACTGGATGTGACCAGCCCCTCGTACATCATCGAGTCCGATGCGACCATCGTGGCTCCCCTGATCTTCGCCTGGGTGCTGGAACGCAGCGCCTGAGCGTCCGTCACAAGGTTGTCTCCGCACCTTGTTCGAGATGTGGCTTCTTTCGTCCCCTACTCTTTTTCCGACTGAATCATTGCCTCAGACGTCCGTCAACTTTGCCGTTCCTCCCGTGGGCCCCGAAGAAGTGTGGTCCACTGCACACGCCGAGGAGCTCTACCTCCTGTCCGCTTGGTCGGATGGCTTCTTCTCGGTCAACGCGCAGGGCCATGTCCAGGTCGACCCCACCAAGGATCGCAGCGCCGGGATCGACATTGCCAGCGTAGTGAACCACCTCGAGCGCAAGGGAATCAGCTTCCCGTTGCTCATCCGTTTCCAGGATGTGCTCAAGGGAAGGATTGAACAGCTCTACGAAGCATTCCGCCTTGCCAAAGAGGATGTCGGGTTCGACGGTTCCTACACGGCGGTCTACCCCATCAAGGTGAACCAGCTTCACGAGGTGGTCGAAGAAATCCTGGACGCGGGCCGGCCCCACGGACTTGGATTGGAATGTGGGTCCAAAGCGGAGCTGATTGCCGCCCTGCCCCTGCTGGAGGACGACGACACACTGCTCATATGCAACGGATACAAGGACCGGTCCATGCTGGACCTGATCCTTTCCGGCCAGCAGATGGGCAAGTCCGTACTGCCGGTCATCGAGAAGCTGGACGAATTCGAAGCCTACGACCTTCAAGCCCAGGCCATGCGCCTGTCGGCACCCTTCGGCGTACGACTGCGCCTGACCACGGCCGGCGCTGGCAAGTGGGCCGATTCGGGCGGAGACCTGTCCAAGTTCGGCATTTCGGTGCCTGAACTGCTGCGTGTCGTGGAACTGCTGGAGGAGCGTGGAGAGCAGGATCGTTTCCGGTTGCTTCATTTCCATCTGGGAAGCCAGATCTCCGATATCCGCACGCTGAAGAAAGCCGTTCGCGAGATCACCCAGGTCTATGTACAGCTCAAGCGGCGTGGTCTCGGCATCCGCTTCCTTGATGTAGGTGGTGGTCTGGGCATTAATTACGGCGGTACCTACGCCAGCCATGACGACGCCATCAACTACTCCCTGGGTGAGTACGCCAACGCCATCGTGGCCACGGTCAAGGAAGTCTGTGACTCAGAGGGCGTCGGTCATCCCGACCTCATTTCCGAGAGCGGCCGTGCCCTCACGGCGCACCATTCGGTGTTGATCATCAACTCGGTGGGGCTCTACTCCAAGGAAGAAGCGCCTGAGGATTTCCTTCCGGTCGAGAACAACCACCGGTTGGTCTTCGACTTGCATGCGCTCCGCGAGTGGCTGCGGGAAGAACCCCATATGGGTCTCTCCCAGCTCCTGGAGGCCTACCACGACGCGGCCGGCAAGCGAGCCGAAGCCGACTCCCTGTTCTCCCTGGGCTATCTCCCGCTCGAAGAGAAAGCCGCCATCGAACGTCTTTACTGGGCCATCTGCCGGCAGATCAATGACCGAGTACAAGCCTGGGATTCGGACGCGCTGCCGCCCGAATTGGACCGGCTTGATTCGCACCTGATCGATCAGTGCCTTTGCGACTTCTCTGTGTTCCAGTCCCTGCTGGACCACTGGGCCATCGGCCAGCGCTTCCCGATCATCCCGATCCAGCGTCTTGACGAAGAACCCACGCGCCGCGCCGTGCTGGTGGATCTGACGTGCGATTCGGATGGCAAGGTATCGTCCTACATCGGCCCCGGACACAAGGAATACGAATTCCTGCGCATGCACGACCCGCATCCGGGAGAGACCTACCGGTTCGGAATCTTCCTGATGGGTGCCTACCAGGACATCATGGGAGACACCCATAACCTCTTCGGCCGGGTCACGGAAGCGCACATCTACGCCGACGACGAGGAACCAGAAGGATTCTACGTCGAGAAGATCATCCGCGGCACGAAGGTCAAGGACATGCTGGAGCTGGTCCAGTACTTCCCCAACGACCTCTACAACCGCATGAGTCGCCACATCCGCTCGAAGATCCAGGCTGGACAACTCAAGTCCTCCGAAGGCTACGAGCTGCTCGAGCGCTACGCCGAGACGTTCAATGACTCGACGTACTACGTGGCGCCCAGCACAGGTCCCACGATATCCGGCACCCGCAAGCGCAAGAAGAGCGATGAGTAACACGTCCCGCATATCGCCTAGGATTGCCGCGCTGCAGTTTTCCTGTACGGCCGATCCGGCGGAGAACCTGGCCCGGGCCGAAGCACTGTCCCGCGAGGCAGCGTCCCAGGGCGCCAACCTCATCTGTCTGCCCGAGCTGTTCCTGACGCGTTACTTCTGTCAGACTGAGTCGGTGGATCTGTTCGAATTGGCCGAACCGGTTCCGGGACCCACTTCGGCCCACTTTGAGAAGCTGGCGGCCGAACTGGGCGTTTCTTTCGTGCTGAGTCTGTTCGAGAAGCGCACAGAAGGCGTGTACCACAACACGGCCTGTGTCATCGACCCAGTGAAGG
>JAQCDI010000230.1 GCA_027620595.1 Bacteroidota bacterium
TTTCCTGGCCTACCAGATCGGCGACGACAACGGTGCCTTGGTGGTTCGAAGGCTGAATGCGGGATTCGACGGGTTCGATGGACCTCCCTTGGAAGTCTTGGCAGAAGGGGCTGCCAACTGGGGGGATTATGGTATCACCCCGCAGGGAGACCTCCTGTACATCAACAACTCCCGAGTATCCCTGCTCAGCAACCGTCTCTGGGATGTTCATCTCGACGATGCGTCCGCTGAGGAAATGCGGGGTGTCCTGCCCACCGATGGATACATCATGTCGCCGAGGCTGAGTCCCGACGGCCGGTTCCTTGCAGCGATGTTCCAGTCCAGTGCCGGCTCCAAAAATATCCATCTGGTCGAACTGGACCGGAACACCGGGCAACAAATCACTTTCCAACACGAGAACTTCGAGCCTTCGTTCAGTGCCGACGGAGTGTGGCTCTTCTGGACGCAGGTCAGCAATGAGAAGCCCGATACCTACCGCATTCCCCTGGACCAGTCGTCCGGTCCCCAGTTGTTCCTGGAGGGGGCAGCCGGACTCAAGGTGTCCCCGGACGGTAACTGGATGGCGTTCACAAGCCCCGACACATCAGGCACCCGGCTGACGATGAGGGATGTCCGAACCGGCCAGGACACGGTAATTGACTCGATTTCGGCGTTCTCGTTTCCTTTGGACTTTTCTCCGGACAGCCGGTACCTCCTCTACAAATCCGACTTCACCAACTCCTCCCAGCTGATCGTGGCGTCGACGGATGGTTCGGAACAGTACACGCTTCCCAACACCCGGGGCGATTCGGCCGTGTTTTCCGAGGATGGGTCCTTCTTGATGATCGAAGCCGGGCGCAGCGTGTATCGGATGCCCATCCGTATCAGTCCCGCATTCAGCATCCTGGGTGTCCAGCAGCTCGTGCTCAACACGCCGTATTCTTCCGGCTTCGACCTGTTGGGAGAGGACCGGATATTCGTTTCATCGGCCGCAGTCCAGTTTGCCGAGGGGGCGTCAACCGAAAGCAACCTCGTCTGGCGGCAGCATTGGCCTACCTTTCTGAAAGAGGAACTGGGCCAATGATTGGGGCGAACCTCTCCCCATGCGGGGTCACTCCACCTCCCGCTCCAACTCAGCCCGCACGTCCTTGACGACCTCCAGCACAACCATGTGCACGCCTTGCAGGTCGTCGGCCCAGGTCATCCGAAGCACTACCCAGTTCCGGAATTCGCGCGTACCGAGGACGCCGTAAATGGTGTAGGCATACCGTTCTTCGGGGTATTCGATCGTTTCGCTCGAAAAAAGGGCTGCGGCCGCATAGTCCAGGTGCTCCATGATGTAGGGCACGAACAGGGACACCAACTGGTCTTCCTGGGTGCCTTCCACAATGCCGACCAGCCGCATCTGGCTTTCGAAATCGGCCAGCAGCATCCGCAGCTCCGGATTGGACAGCGTCTGCAACTCCCCCGCGCCCAGGATGTCGTCCCACGTGCGGGTCACAGGCTGGAACGTGGGCAGGATGGACAGGGTCTGCAGGAGGTAGTTCAGCGAGTCGGTCCCGATGGCCCTGCCGGCCGCTGCCGAATGCAGGCCCAGCAGGATCTGGCTGGCTTCCAGCACCTCATCGGCTTCCTTGATGGCCTCCTCCAGACGCAAGGCATTCTCCTCGAAGTCGAGGACCAGGTCGGCCAGGTAGGATTGCTCCCGCTGCGCTGTTTCCCGGCCCTGCCACCACGTATTGATGGCCAGCGCCACCAGGATACCGGTCACGATCATGGCCAGTTCGGTGGCGAACCACCTCAGGCGGGCCATCCAGTGCGGGAGGTCGGTGCTTTCACGGCGCAACGGGTTGTTTGCCATCAAGATAGGGGCACGACGCCTTACGATTTGCAGGCCAGCCCCGCACAGCGGATATTGGCCTTCTCCCAGACCTGCCCCCAACGCGTTCATGATCGGCACGACCTTATCGCACTATCGCATCCTTGAAGAACTCGGCCGCGGTGGCATGGGCATCGTCTACAAGGCCGAGGACACGAAGCTCGATCGTACGGTGGCCATCAAGGTGTTGCCGGCTTCTGCGCTGACCAGCGAGTCCGACCGGGCGCGCTTCTACCGCGAGGCCAAGAGCGCAGCGGCTCTGAACCACCCGCATATCGCACAGATCTACCAGATCGATGAAGCGGTGCCGGAAGGAGGATCTGCCGAAGAGCCCCGGCCCTTCATCGCCTTGGAATACATCGACGGCCGCACGCTCGATGCCCGCGTTGAGGAAGGCCCGCTTCCGCTGGACGAAGCGGTTCGCCTGACAACCCAGATTGCCCAGGCCCTCGAAGTGGCGCACGAGAAGGACATCGTGCACCGCGACATCAAGGCCGCCAACGTGATGCTCACCAAGAAGGGTGAGGCCAAGGTCCTGGACTTCGGACTGGCCAAGACGGCGCACTCCACGATGCTGACCCGAATGGGAAGCACGCTAGGCACGGTGGCATACATGAGCCCCGAGCAGGCGCGCGGTGAAGAAGTGGACGGGCGAACCGACCTCTGGGCCCTGGGAGTCCTTCTCTACCAATTGATTGCGGGCAAACTGCCTTTCGGTGGGGATTACGAGCAAGCGGTGACCTACTCGATCCTGAACGGGGATCCCACGCCGCTCACGGCCATCCGCACCGGTGTGCCGATGGGCCTCGAGTGGGTCGTTTCCAAGCTCCTGGCCAAGAAAGCCGACGATCGGTACCAGTCGGCAAGGGACCTGATTGTGGACCTGCGCACCGTCGATCTGACCCAGCAGGGCATGTCCCGGACGACGACTGTTCACAGCACTGTGGCGGCGGCCGCGCCCGCAGGCCCGCTCAAGCGCAATCCGCTGGATCTGACGGGCCGCATGCACCCGGCGCTCATCGTCTTCTTCGTGCTCGCGGGCGCGGCCGCCGGGTGGTGGTTCACCCGTACCGCTCCTCCGACGGCAGGCCTTTCCCAGCAGTTCGACATCAACCTGTCCGATGTCTATAACTCCATTTACCTGGAAGCGAGCGCGGACGGCCGGTATCTGGCGTTCGAGGGCCAGGATTCCACGCTGCAGGGATACCAGACCTACGTGTACGATACCACGACACGCGCCATCCGCGTCCTCATGCGCAATGCCGGACGCAGGTTCATTTTCAGCCCGGATGGCACCCGGTTGGCCTACCAACAAGGCCGCATGATCTACACGATTGCCACGCAGGGCGGCACTTCGACACCCGTTGGCACCTACGGATCGGGTTTGCCCATCTTCACACGGGACGGATCCATCCTGCTGGACCGCAACGAAAGCATCTGGGTGCATCCCGGCGGAGGTCCCGATTCCCGGCAGGTTTCCCAGGTGGACTCCCTGGGTGGTGAAGGTGGACACTACAACGGGTGGCCGCTTCCGGACGGACGCCACGTCCTGATGCACGTGACCCGAACGACCGGCGAAGGACGGCAATTGGCCCTTCTGGACATGGAAAAGGGCACCCATCGTATGCTGGGGCCGGGTGCATCGCCCCGTTACTACGGATCCGGCCATGTCATGTATGTGGACGGAACGTCGTCTTCCTCCGGGCAGCTGCTCCTTCGTCCTTTCGATGCCGACAAACTGGACTGGTCAGGGCCGCCCGTGGTGCTGGCGGAAAACGGAGGAATCGGCCAGATGGTAACGGATGATAGAGGCACCCTCTACTCCACGCTTACCGAGGATGGTTTCACCGGCCGGGCGTCCAGTTTTGTACAGGACAGCTATATGGCGCTCCAGGGGGACAGCCGCAGCGAAACACCCCTCCCCCCCACAGGATTCTTCGTCTACCACAGCGTATCGGCCGACGGCCGGAACATGGCCTACTCCACGGACATCGACCAGAACGGTCTGGGTGATTATGTCTCCGTGCTGGACGCAGAAACGGGCGTCTCCCAGCGACTCAACATCAACGGGGATTCGAATTACAGCGCGTGGAGTGCCGACGGAAAGACCTTGTACGTCGAACTGGATTCCAATCTGCAGATCTGGGATGTGGCCACCATGACGCTGCAGCGCACCATAGAGCCCAGGGAAGCCCTCGCGTCGTTCACGGTCAGTCCGGACGGCAAGCGGGTGGTCTACGTCAACCACTCCAGCCAGAGCAACGGCAACCTCCGCTTGCTGGACCTCGAAACCGGCGAGGACACCCAACTCCTGGAGGGCGGCTTTCTGGAACCCCGCTTTTCACCGGACGGCAACTACCTCATCGTTGCCGACATCAGCGTCCGACTGCTGGTGTATTCGTTCGCTGATGGCTCCATCCGCCCCATCACCCGGGATGGTGAACGTTCCCGTTCTGCGGTCTGGAGTCAGAACGGGTACATCTATTTTCTGACCGGAACGCAACTGCGGCGGGTACGGGTAAGCACGGATACCGGCTTCCGTGTCCTGAATCAACCGGAAAATGTGGCCACCTATCAATCCATGGGCCGTATCGACATGGCGGATGACGGCACAATCGTGGCGCTGATATCAGCGCAGCAGGATCCGAACGGCGACTTCGAAATCCCGGGCCCCCTCACCATCCAGGTGACCACCAACTGGTTTGACGTGGCCCGGCAGATCGCACCGGCCACCACCCGCTGACCCGCGGCTTGCAGGGCACCGTGGTTTGCCCTCCCCAATCCCCCCGCATCGTCGTACATAG
>JAQCDI010000231.1 GCA_027620595.1 Bacteroidota bacterium
ATGGCCGGGTGGATGGTTCTATCCTGGGAAGGGGGGGTGCACAGTACCACGTTCGAACAGCCCGCCACCGCCGCGGGAAGGGCCAACATCAACACTGTGGAAAACAGCGGAGCCGTGCCACCCGGAATGTAGAGGCCGACCGATTCAATCGGCACGGATTTGCGCCAGCACCGGATGCCGGGGCTGGTCACCTGGTGCTGGATGGGTTCGCGCTGCGCCTCGTGGAAAGAGCGGATGTTGCGCGCGGCCAGCAGCATGGCCTCCCACAGCGCCTCATCGACGCGGGCGTCCGAGGTGGGAACGGCCAGGGACGCGGGTCGCACCCCATCGAATCGCTCGGTGAACTCGAGCAGGGCGGCATCACCGCGACGCCGGACGGTTTCCAGGATCTGCCGGACATCGGCCGTGATGTCCCGGGTTTCGAGGGCGGGTCGCCGGATGAGCTCGTCCCGGCGCGACGGATCAAAAGCGTCGAAAACCTTCATGTCAGAGCACCATTTTCTCGATGGGGATGACAAGCATACCTTCGGCGCCGGCTTCTTTCAGGCTGTCGATCACGTCCCAGAACGTATTCTCGGGAATCACACTGTGCACCGAGCTCCATCCTTCCGTGGCCAGCGGCATGACCGTCGGCGCGCGCATGCCGGGGAGGATTTCCGTGACCCGCTCGATGGCCGTGTTGGGCACGTTCATGAGGATGTAGCGGTGTTTGCCCGCCTTGAGCACCGACTGGATGCGGAAACGCAGGGTGTCGAGCAGCGCGGCCAACTCCGGGTCCAATTCCTGTGACGCAATCAGCACGGCTTCGGACTGCAGCACCGTTTCGACCTCCTTGAGGCCATTCGAGATCAGGGTGCTGCCCGACGAGACGATGTCGCAGATGCCGTCGGCCAAGCCAATGCCGGGCGCGATCTCGACGGATCCCGAGATCTCGTGGATGGTGACATTGACGCCCTGCTGCTCAAAGTACCGACCCAGCAGTCCCGGGTACGACGTGGCAATGTGTTTGCCTTCGAGGTCCTTCGGTCCGGAGTAGGGATCGGCCTTGGGCAGGGCAATCGACAGGCGGCAGCGCGCAAAACCCAGCCGATCCAGTACCCGGACATCCGGATTCTTCTCCAGCACAACATTCTCGCCCACGATGCCCACATCGGCCACCCCGTCGGCCACGTAGCCGGGGATATCGTCATCGCGGACAAATAGCACTTCCAGGGCAAAATGCTCGGACACCATTCTCAGTTTCCTGTCGGGCCGGCTGATGCGGATTCCGATGGCGGAGAGCAGTTCGGTGGTGGAGTCGGAAAGACGGCCCGAGCTCTGGATGGCCAGACGGAGACGCTTGCTCATGATGAAAACGATGGATTGAAGGTTCGCCAGAAACAAAAAAAGGCATCCCGGATGCGACCGGAATGCCTTCACGCAGGGGGGTGGTGTAGACTATTCCCGATCGCCGGAGGCCCGGACGCCATGATGATGCACATGACCGTGGAGGGTCAGGGCAGTCGTGGCGATATGCAGGGAAGTGCGGGTCATGTCGTACGTTCCTTTCGGAAACGCGAATATAGGTCACGCGTTGGCCGTTGCCGTTACGAAACCGTGAAAATGGACGCTCGCACCCCGCAAAACGACTTCCGCCAGTCACTGGCCTGGACCAGCGACGAGCCCATGGGGCTGGTCATCGACCGCGCCGAAGGACCGTATCTGTATCTGGAAGACGGTTCGCGTATCATTGATCTGATCTCAGGGATTGCGGTGTCCTCGATCGGACACCGGCATCCGGAGGTCCTCGAGGCTGTCCGCGCGCAGCTGGAGCGGCATCTGCACGTGATGGTTTACGGCGAGTTCGTACAGCGCGAACAGGCCGGCTTTGCGGCCGATCTGGCTGCCGCCTTGCCAGCGGGATTGGACTCGGTGTATTTCACGATGACCGGGACCGAGGCCAACGAGGGCGCGCTCAAGCTGGCCAAGAAAGCCACCGGCCGCAGCCACATGGTGGCCTTCACCAATTCCTACCATGGGGACACCCACGGTTCGCTCTCCGTTACCGGCCGCAACGTCTATCGGGATCCCTTCCTGCCGCTGTTGCCCGACGTGACCTTCCTGCCCTTCGGCGACGTGGAGGCGCTGG
Source organism: Bacteroidota bacterium (assembly GCA_027620595.1). Lineage (GTDB taxonomy): Bacteria > Bacteroidota > Rhodothermia > Rhodothermales > UBA10348 > JAAZVD01. Next base: position 2,129 of record JAQCDI010000231.1, read on the forward strand.
GCGCCATCGACGCATCGGTGGCCTGCGTGATCACGGAGCCCATCCAGGGCGAAGGCGGCATCATCGTGCCTTCCGATGCCTGGCACCGTGCGCTCAGGGACCGGTGCTCGGAAACAGGAGCGGTGCTGATTTTCGACGAGATCCAGACCGGTTTCGGGCGAACCGGCTCCCTGTTCGCCTTCGAGCGCTTCGGCGTTGTGCCGGATGTGGTGACGTTGGCGAAGGCCATGGCCGGTGGCATGCCCCTTGGGGCGTTCGTGTCCTCCCGTGAGCGGATGGCGGCCTTCCGCAACGATCCGCCGCTGAGCCATGTGACCACCTTCGGCGGGCATCCGGTGTCCTGTGCCGCGGCGCGGGCCACGCTCAGGGTGCTGCTCGACGAGGCGCTGCCGCAGCGCGCCCGCTGGATCGAGTCCATGGTGCGCGAGCGGTTGGAACACCCTTCCATTGTCGAGATCCGCGGCCGCGGGGCCATGCTGGGCATGCAGTTGACGGATGCTGACCTGACCGCCCGAATGGTTGCCCGGTGCCGCGAGAACGGCGTCTTGCTCGGCTGGACGCTGCACTCGAACAGCCTGGTACGCATCGCGCCTCCGCTCAACATCGACGAATCGGTGCTGAGGGAGGCGCTGGATGTGATTCTCGAAGCCCTGGGCTGATGCACCCTGGTGGTTCGCGTTTCCTTCTTATGTATCGAGTTGTACACGTCAATACAGAAGGCACCGACATGCCCGGTTGGACCGCCTCCCCGGATGTGGTCCTCCAAGCTCTGGGCTGACTCCCTGGTTCGTCGCGTTTCCGCCTTATGTATCGAGTTGTACACGTCAATACAGAAGGAGGCGCCGGGGTCAGGTCAACCGCCGTATTCGGCCGGGATGGGTGCGGCGGGCGTTTCGCCCTGCCAGAAGATGTTGTAGACCCACCAGCGCGAACCGTCATTGAACAGCTGGAAGGAGTTGATGCCGCGGGTGAAGGGTTCGGGGTCCTCGGCGGTCCATCGGGACTCGTAGGTGCTGAAGATGTGGGCCATCTGGCCGTAGCGCTCCTCCACACGATGGATTTCGGTTTCGAAGAAGCCGTTGGCCTCGAGCTGAGCACCGGCCGTCGTGATGTACTCCTCGATGCTCCACCAGCGGGATCCGCAACCGTTCGGACCACAGCCGGTGGGAATGAGTCGGGCATTGGGGTGGAAGAGGGAGCGCATGCGGTCCCAGTCACGGGCCTCGCCCTTGGCTCCCGAAATCACGTCGTAGACCGCGGCCATGATGGTGTCCACGGATTCGACATCGGCGGGATCGGCCGGAGGCGGGGCCGAAGGGTTCTGGGCACGGACGGGCGCCAGGAGAACGAAAGCCAGGGCTGCGAAAATCGTCAAGGATCGGATCATCGGGGCGGGGAAAGGGATGATGGAACGGGCAAAAACCGCCATACGGGGGTTCCCCGGTCAGGTTGCCCCCCGGTCAGTACAGATCGTAGCGCCCCAGACGGCCCTCCAGTGCTCCGTTGACCAGCTCCTTTTTCCATGTGGTACGCAGGCCGACACTCTTGAGCAGCTCCGCCTTGCCGACATAGATGAAGGCGCTCGAGCGGGTGCACCGCTGCTTCAGGAAGTCCCCAAGTTCTTTGTAGAGGTCCGCGATGGCATTGCGGTTGCCAATGCGCAGGCCGTAGGGCGGGTTGGTCACGATTACGCCGTCCTCGAAGCCCCCGATATCCCGGAAATCCTTGCGGGCCAGTTGAACGACCTGGCTGCCAGGAAGGCGGTCCAGGTTGGTACGGGCCATGCGGACTGCCTGGGACTCGATATCCGATCCACGGATCAGCCCCTCGGTCACGGGCCGGACGGCGGCATCGAGATCCTTGCGCTGGGCGGCCCAGCTGGCGGCGTCGTGGTCTGGCAGCTGTTGGAAACCGAAGGTATCGTGCAGGATCTGGGCCGGGATGTTGGCGGCTGCCATGTAGGCTTCGGCCAGCAGGGTACCTGAACCACACATGGGATCAAGCAGGGGCTTTTCGCCCTTCCAGTCGCTCATGCGGATGATGGCCGCGGCCACGGTTTCCTGGATGGGAGCTTCCAGGGCGTCGACGCGGTAGCCGCGCCGGTGAAGGGATCGACCGGCCACATCGAGGCTGATGGTGGCACGGTTGTTCTCGATGTGCAGGTTCAGGGACACGTCCGGCGTGTGGCGCTCCACCGAGGGCCGGCTGCCGGTCTCGCGGCGGATGGTGTCCACGATGGCATCCTTGAGCTTCAGGGCCGCATACTTGGAGTGGTTGATCCGGCTGTTGGAGACGGTGGCAAAGATGGCAAACGTCTTGTGGGTGCCGATCAGGGTCAGCCAATCCACTTCCTCACAGGCCCGCTTGTAGAGGTAGCGGTCCGAATGGCAATCGAAGGTGGCCAACGGGGCGAGGACCCGGGTGGGGATCCGGGCGCAGTATACAATCCGTCGGATCGTGGCCGCGTCTGCACTGAAGTGCACGCCCCGGTAATCGGGTACGATGTTCGTGGCGCCG
>JAQCDI010000232.1 GCA_027620595.1 Bacteroidota bacterium
CGGGGCACGCCGTCTGACCGAAGTCCCGGTGTCCCCGGATCATTTCCGGCTCGACGCCATAGCGCTCGCTGAGGAAGGCAAACAGATTGATGTACGTGGCAAATGCAGCAGGGGTGATTTCCTGCTGGCAATTGGCTCCCTCAGGGGGATGATAACATCCCATGATGACCACACCGATGTTGCCGGTGTTGGCTCCGCCGGCGTGGGCGCCCAGTGCGAGGACGGGTACCTGGGAGAGCGAGGTGCTGTTGTCCATGAACGGACGGCCTTGATAGAGATTGCCCGCACGGTCAATGGCAAACTGGTAGCCGATGTCGCTCCATCCGCGGACATTCTGGTGCAGGTCCTGCATGGCCCGCATCTGGGCTTTGCCCTGGTCCAGGTTTTCGGCCGAATAACCAGCGGCGTGATGCCACGTCATGAAATCATAGGTCGGACGGGCCAGCGCCGATGGGCTGCCAATGAAAGGCCGCGCGTTCCACTGGGCGCGCGTGACGAGCGGTGGCGGAACGATGGTTCCGGTCTTGGCGCCCATCAGCGGCTGCGGATCAGTGGAAGGAGGCGTCTCTTCCCCGGACCGGGCATCAAAAAAACCGACGTCGCGGATCTCGAGCTGCGCCCCTGGAGGGCCGGTTACCCTGATTTCGAAACGGCTTGCCTCAAAAGGGAGGTCCTGCCGCCAGCCGGCCACCGCCGTTCCGCCCGTGGCCGAAGGAACTACATACAGGTCTACCCAGCGAACGGCATCGGGTCCGTCCAGGAAGCGGAACGAGACCGTGACATCGTCCGTGTCCAACCCGATTTCGACGGCAATACCCGTCACTTCAGCAAAAGGAAGCAAACCGCCGGCACCGACCGAGCGCTGCTTGCCGGTCTGCACCGTGGCAAGGTCCTCCACATCAACCCGGACATCGACGAGATCTCCCAACACCTGGGCCTGCAGGGCCGGCGCGTGGAACAGGAACAGCAAGCAGAGCGCCCAGCCGAAGCCGGGCCGCAGGGAACGGCGCATGGTGGATCTCATCGTCACGTTTCTATCGCTGCGGAAGAATCCGGGAGGGTCCGTCAAAGACCTTTATTGGCTTTCAGAATGCCAGGTTCAACGTGTACCAATGCGTCTGTTCCAGGCGTCCGAAGTCGGCATAGGCATAGTCGAACGTGATCCGAGTGGTGCGGTCCACGCGCATGTTGAGTCCCACGCCCCACGTGAGCCCCTGCTCACCGTCAACTTCGAACCGGTTGCGGTATCCCATGCGCAGGGCCAACAGTTCGCGGAAGGCATACTCCATGCCTGAGTTCACATACTGGCTGTTGTCGTTGGGGGTGGCCGTATCTGTGGTCAACAACAGACGGTGATTGGCGGTATCCACCGCATCCCAGGCCAGACCAACGCGGAAGACGAGCGGCAGGGGGAAACGGTCCAACAGGTATTCCGTGTTGACCACTTCTACGTTGCCTTCCTGATTCTGGGCGGGGTCCACACTGAAAATGATGTCCCGGCCACTCATCTGCATCTTGGGTCCGAAATTGGACATGCTGGCTCCCAGGCGCAGGGGTTCGTAGGGCGTGGTGAACAGTACGCCGATATCGAATGCCGTGGCGCTGGCCGAGCTGTGCCAGATGGCTTCCCGGATGTACTTCACGGTCGTTCCGATCGAGAACCGGTCGGTCAGTGCCTTGGCATAGGAGAGCTGAAGGGCCATGTCCTGTTTGCTGAACCGTTCCCCGGTGCCTTCCGGCTGGGAAACCGTGCGGACCTCCATGTCGCCGGAGTCCAGGTAGAGCAGGCTGGCCGCCATCGTGCCCATCGAGCCCAGGCCGATACCAACGGCCGCATAGCTGTAGGTGATGTCTGCCAGGTACTGTGTCGTGGAGAGGGAGAGGGCGCCACCGCTGATCTTGCTAAGGCCGGCAGGATTCCAGTAGAGTGCTGACAGGTCGCTGGATTCGGCAACGAAGCTGCCTCCCATGGCCACCGCCCGCGCCCCGACCCCCAATTTGAGGAATTGGGCCGCCGTGGTTCCCACTTTGGTGATCGTATTGGCTTCCCCGTCATTGCCAAGGCTCTGTCCACGGGCGGGCAGGACCAGAAGGACGGCAAACAGGAGCGAAGTCAGCGTTTTCATGATGCGCTTGTCGTTGAAAAGGAATGCCGTCATTTGATCACCGCGAATTTGCCGATGAACGTGCCTTCCTCGGACTGTACATGGTAGATGTATAGTCCGTAAGCGATGTTCATGTTGTCCTTGGTCCGCAGATCCCAGAAGGCCTTGCCGTCGTCCAACGTGCTGTTGTGGTGGATCGTGTCGACGAGTTCGCCGGCCAGGCTGTAGATGCGGATCGTGGCCTGGGCCGGAACGTTGGCAAAGTAGAGCCGGCGATCTCCGCGTTCGGAGCGCGAAACCGGATTGCGCGGCTCGAGCTCGTTCGTGGCCACGTAGGGGTTGGGTACCACGTAGATGTCGCGGAGCTCCTGCCGGGTCAGGTCGGCATCGGTCGTGGCTGCGGCCGTACTGAACTCGAAGCGGTCCGAATCGGCAAATGGCTTGCTGGTCTGGATGTAGAAGACGTCGCCGCTGCCCGGCATGGAACCGTTGTCCTCGAAGGTCACCTGCCAACTGGCAGTGAGCCGGTCATTGACCAGGTCGAGGAAAACGATGGCCTCGTTCACATCCCACGCGCCGTCGCGGTCCAGATCGGTCACGAACACGTCAATGGGCTGGTTGCCCTTGGTAACATTGACCACCTGGAAGGGCAGGGGAAGGTTGTTCGAGAAGCCGTTGGAAACGATTCCGTCATCGAACGTGATTTCGTAATCGAAGGGCTGACGGGTACGCACGGGGCCGGCCTTGGCCGTTTCCACCGCAAATGGGATGTCGAGGCCGCCGGACGCCCAGCCGGTGTTGGCTTCATCCACCACGAGTTGATCGTTCGTGACGAAGACATGCATCCCGTCGAAGACCGGGTTGGCCTCCTCTCCCGCAAGAAGACGGCTTCCGGAAATCGGCTGGTAGCGGAACATGGCCGTCAGCTGCTCGCCATCGGTCACATTGCTTCCGACGATCTGAACGTTGCCCGATTCCGCAACGAGATCATAGTCCACCCCGGCCGTCAGGATGCTTCCGTCCCCCTTGGCCAGCACGAAGGTATCTTCGTTGATGTTGCGGTAACCCAAGGCGCTCGTCTTGCCCACCACTGCCCTGATGCTGGTGGTGATGGTTCCCAGATCCTCGATCGAATACCGGACGGCCGAGGGCGGACCATTGAAGTCGATGGCGTAGCGGGCACCCGGTTTGACAGCCAGCTCATCGATGATCCGGATGTCGATGGTGCCCGTGCCGAATCCGGACTGCCGCTGCAGTCCACCCGTGGCCTCGATGGACGGCTCTACATACCCGGCCACCCTCGGGCGAGGAATGACGCTCACGGTGTTCACATCGTAGATGTAGCTGTCCGTGACCGGGTTGTACGTCACCGTTTTGGACGTTTCCGACGGTGGAATGCCGTTCGCAAAGTCCCCTTCACCACCAGGAGCATAACCCCGGTCGTAGGCTGTCACAGCGTAGTAGTACGTCTGTCCGTTGACGACATCGTTGTCGGTATAGGTATGGAACAGTCCCGTGTCATCGCCGAGGTCAAAGGACACCCCGCGGTTCTGGAAGGGGATCGGGCTGGGGCCGAAAAGGCCGTTCTCGAGATCGAACTTGGCCTCGACCCCCACCTCGTTGCGCAGCGGCCGGAACAGGAATTTGGATCCGTTCACATCGGTGATCACCTGCTGATCGCTGAACTCGTGGTCCGTGGATCGATAGATGGCATACCCTTCGAAGTCGTTCGCACGCGAGAGGGGGTCCAGGGACTCTTCGGAGGCAGCATCCCAGTAGAGCGTCACGCTGCCATCACCCGGAACGGCGCGCAGTTTGGGCTTCTCGGGAGGACGGGCGAACCGGTAGCCGACGTCGAAAATCTGCTGCACGGTCTCCGCATTCAGGCGCAGGTCGGCCAGGTTTTCGCCGACGAGGAGGGCAATCGAGAACCGCTTCGTTTCTCCTGCGCGCAGCGGGAAGCTGCCTGATCCGTAAAGGAACACGTAGTCTCCGGGTTCAGCCGGGATTTCGTCGAAGCGCCCCGGTTTGACCCACTGGTAGACGCGTTCGTCGTCACCGACGGCGGCTCCGGCAAAACGGGGGGAAGCAAACGAGGTCAGACCGATCATGTCGGATTCGTCGATGTCCGTGAACTCGAAGTTCGGCTCACCCGGCTTGGTGATATCGAACTGATCGCCGGCCGTCGGAAAGCCGTCATTCTCTCCGCGGTCTCCCGTTCCCGGGATGCCGTCCACGCCGACATCGTCCCGTTCGGGATCCCAATCGCCGTCGTTGTCGATACCATCGGTCCAGGATTCATCGACCAAGCCGTCGCCGTCGTTGTCAATCCCGTCACCCGGGTAGAAGACGCCGTTGATTATTTCATTGCCGAGTCCGGGGCTCTCGAGGAATTTGTAGCCGAAATATCCCGGGATTCGCCCGGGCACATCGCCCACGAGGTTGTTGTCCCAGGCAAAAACCATGTTCCGCTCGGTATCGAAGGCGGCCTTGTCGTCGGCGCAGTCACCGGGGCCTCCGACATGCGGGTCG
>JAQCDI010000233.1 GCA_027620595.1 Bacteroidota bacterium
TGGCTGTCCTGGTCAAACTTGATTTCGGCTCCAGGAATCCCCTGCAGCTCCTGCCGAATCCGGTCGAGGGTCATGAAGCTGTCTTCCGCCCGGTCCGGATAGTCCACCAGGTTGAGGGTGATGCGGGAACGCTCCGGACTGGCGGCCGACGCCCCGAATTGCGCGTCCGAGCTGACTCCCACATTCACGATCATGTTCTTGACGTTCTCGCGGGTACTTTCGCTGCCGGCGAGGAGCGATTCCAGTCTGCGTCGCGCTTCTTCGGCAATGTCATTCGACGCTTCGAGGTTCATGCCAAGAGGACCTTCCGCCGTTACCATGACCTGTCGAGGCGAAGTGGTCGGGAAGAATTCCACGCCCGTCGGGGCAATCGAGAACATGAAAACGATCATGAACAGGGAGCCGAGGACAGTATTCAGCAGCAGCGACCTGTTGTCCGACAAGACGAGTCGATTGCGTTTGACGAACATGCGGCCCACGGTACCGGCAATCACAATCAGCAAGGGGAATACGAGCAGCTCGGTGGCTGTGGCGGTGTCTACATCCTTGTCGAGAATAGCCATCAGCCCCAGGAAGCCACCTGAGAACAGGGCGAACCCAAGGCCAGCCTTCATGGACGTGGTTTTGCCCAGCAGTGCCACTTCAAGCGTGTGGAACATCACGCCGAGGATACCGACAACCAGGAGGAGTCCTCCTGGAATCAGGAACACGAGCGAGGCTGTCTGGCCGAGCGCCCCAGAGACGATCAAGCCCAGAGCAGAGAGAACGAAGCCCGCGGTGAGGCTCGAGAGCGCCAGCGTGTTCCTCATCATTGCCCGCGGAACGGAGTAGTCGCGCTGGAGCATCCAAGTCAGGAAAGAGCGATAGCCGGAGACCAGACGGGGAAGACCGGCGCGAACGAAATTGTCTCCTACCGGCTTCAGTACGTGGCGATGGAGGAGAATGACAGTGGGAGTGGCCACCGCGATGACGACCAACGTCTTCCAGTTTGCAATTCCCAATGTCAGGCCCAGCGCGAAGATGACACCGAATGTGACGCGGCGAGCGAGGGCGGGTCGCTCCGGTGACTTTTCTCCTTCGAGCCGAACGAATATCCCGGTAATCACGGGATTGATGATGATGGCAACGAACAGGGAACTGATCAGGGTAATGATGAGCGTCAAGGGCATCCAGCTCATGAACTCACCGATCATCCCCGGCCAGAACAGCATGGGTACGAACACGGCCACGGTTGTCGCCGTGGATGCAATGACCGCACCGGCCACTTCCGCCGTGCCTTTCCGCGCCGCATCGAATCGGGAATAGCCTTCCTCAAGATATCGGTAGATGTTCTCCACAATCACGATGGCATTGTCCACCAACATCCCGAGGGCAATGATCATGGAAAAGAGGATGATGAAATTGAGCGTGTACCCCAACGCCTGGAAAATGATGAAAGAGATGAGCATCGACAGCGGGATGGCAATGCCCACCAGGGTGGCGTTGCGCACGCCCAGAAAGAAAAGCAGGACCGCAATGACGAAAAGCAGACCGCTGATGATGTTGTTTTCGAGATCCTTGATCAGATCCTTGACGAAAACGGACTGATCGCCGGTGATGATGATCTGTGTCCCTGAAGGGAAAGCGTATTCATCAAGCACCTTTCCAACCGCGTCGACGGTGTCGAGAATGTTGTCCCCGGACCGCTTCTTGACGTTCAGACTGATGACCTGGTTGAACCCCTGCTGGTCTGCGGGCAAATCGTAGAGTTCGTCGTTTGCATCGTTTTCCTTGAAAATAGCCAGTCGGGAATAAGAAACCCGCTCGGCAAACCCGAAATCCACAGATGCCACGTCCCGAACGTACACAGGAATCCCTCCGGGACTGGCAATGACGAGGTCCTCGAGTTCGGATGGATCTTCGATCTCCCCATCAATACGAACCAGGTAGTTGAGTTCGTCGACGTCGATGGATCCACCGGGAACGTTCGTGTTCTCGTCAAAAATCGCATTGACGAGATCCATGTAGGTCAGATTGTAGCCTTGGAGCTTGGCCAGATCCACATTGACCTGGACCTCCCGATCCAGTCCCCCGATGATATCCACAGCCAGAACACTCGGAATGGCCTCCAATTCATCTTCGAGATTTTCCGCCACCTTCTTGAGGCGGGTCAGCGGATACGGCGCTGAAAGATTGATCGTGAGGATCGGGAATTGGGAGAAATCGATCTCAGCGACCATGGGCTCTTCCACGTCGGAAGGCAGGTCGGCCTTGGCGATATCCACCTTGTCGCGGACTTTGGAAAAGGCCTCGTCAATGGAAATGTCGGGTTCGAACTCGACGACAATGCTGGATACCCCTTCCGTTGAGGTGGAGCGGATTTCCTTGATTCCGTTGATGCCCTGGATTTCGCTTTCAATCTCCTGCGTGATCAAGGACTCGACATCATCCGGGGAGGCGCCGGGATAGACGGTGGTAACCACAATCTGGGGCACTTCAATCGACGGATTGGCCTCCTTGGGAATGGTTACGTAGCTGTAGATTCCGCCGAAGGACAGAACGGCCGTCAATACCAGGATCGTGGTCCGGTACGTGATGGCGGTGTTGGTGATTTTCATTGTGCTGGTGTTCGGGCGCTGGGGAATCGGAGCGTTCAGTTGGCAACCGTCACGTTGTCACCTTCGGCCACGGACGTCTGGCCGGCAGTAATCACCCGATCGCCCGTTGAGATACCGTCCAGGACCACTGTCTGTCCTGCATAGGACGGGCCAAGTGTGATGGCTCGACGTTCCGCAATGAAACCGCCATTTGATTGGACGGCAACGTATACCGATGAGCCATTCTCGTCCCTGAGGATGGCCGTCTGGGGAATGACCACCTGGTCGGTCATCACTCTGCGCGTCAGCTTGATGTCGACAATCATGGCGGGCTTCAGGAGTCCGTTTGGATTGTCGATCTCGATCTCGATCTGGAATGTCCTGTTCTGGGGGTTGATGACACTTCCGACAAAGGAAATGGTCTCTTTACGATCGCCCCCCGCGTACGCACGGAAAGACAGGTCGGCCACCGTGCCGCGCCGGATGTCGGAGGAATACGTCTCCGGAACACCGGCCACTACCTTCAGCTGCCGTGTATTCACGATGCGAGCCACCTGCATGCCCGGCATCAGCTGTTCTCCCTTTTCCACGTATCGCTCTTCCACTACACCATCGAAAGGTGCGCGCACAAACGTGTTTTCCGACTGTTGTTCGGCCTGCGCCACGGCGGCTTTTGCCTGCGTCAGTGCCGCCTGCGCCTGATTCCGCTGCGTAAGGACGTTTTCGTATTCGAGAACCGAGATGATCGAATCCTGATACAGGGGCTCTTGCCTCCGCCAGGTTTCCTCGGCCAGTCGCGCCTGGGACTCAACCGATGACAGCGTGCCCCGCGCCTGATCGAGAGCGGCACGGATGAGGCGGTCGTCCAGTTTGGCCACTACGTCGCCTTCCTGAACGCGGGTGCCGGTCTCGAGTAGCGAGAGGAGCGTGCCGGCAGCTTGTGCGGACAGCGAGGCGTCCAGGGGGGCTGATACCGTGCCGGTGAGCGGAATGATCTCCTCAAAGGATCGGGCCTCAATGGCCATGGCTGTGACCCGGACCGTGCGGGTCTGCCCCGGGGCTGCTACGATTGCCGCCTCTTCCGTGGATGATTCCTGTCCGTCAATAGACTCGGAACATCCGGCAAGAAGAACGAGCGATACGGCAAGGGCTGAGAAGAAGGGAAGGATGGTCCGGTTCATGAAAGTAAGAATGAGTGACGTCGGAGCGGTCGAGTCTGTCTGTGGTGTCATCGGGAGTCGGAAGGACGTGCCGGCTGGCCGACAGCGGCTTCGTAGGTGCTTTGCGCGACGAGTACATCGTGCACCGCTTGGAGCAAATTGAGCTGGGTCTGGTCCAACTGATCGGAGGCTTCGCGTACTTCCAGCGGGGTGGCCACGCCTTCCCGCAGTCGGACCTCGGCATGTTCAAAGTTGAGGCGGGCGCGATCCAGGTTCAGTTGCTGGGCCTGCATGCGCCGGTGGGCTGCCCGAAGGGCCCGGAGGGACTGATTCACCTCGACGTGGATGGTCCGGGTCAGGAATTCGACATCGTTCTCGGCCCGTTGCAAGGCAATCTTGCGCTGCTGGATGCGCTGGTGGGTAGCCAGACCGTCGAACAGTTTCCAGGAAAGACGGAATCCAACGGCTACGCTCCGATCCCAGTAGGCAGAGTCGAAATATCCGCGGTCGGTCGTCGTGAATGTGAAGGGGTCTCCTTCCACGGAAGACCACGAGCGACGGTTGTCCGGCACATTGCCCAGCCAGTTGAAGTTGGCAAAGGCATCTATGTTGGGCAGGTAGGCTGATTTGGCCACTTTCAACTGGATTTTCTCCAGCTCGATGCCAATGGTGGCCTGGCGCAGGTCCGGCCGACGGTCCAGGGCCCGTGTGGCTGATGCCTCAGGGGAGTCTCCCATGTAGTCCGTCCGCATGGCGGCTTCAAGATTCCCTCGAAGCCGGACGGAATGTTCGGCAGGCATGCCAAGCAGCAGCTTGAGGTTGTCCCTTGACGCCGCTTGGGCCATCTCCGCC
>JAQCDI010000234.1 GCA_027620595.1 Bacteroidota bacterium
TTTACTGCCCATCATGCCCCGGATCCTCGGCCCACCGCGTCGTAGATTCCCGCCGCCAAACCCCAGGAATCGAGCCTTTCCTTCCATGTCCTATCCGGATCACGCCGCTTTCGGCGACCTGTCCCGCCTCACCCCCCTTCTGGAGGCCCTGGACCGCTTCAATCGTTTCGAGGGGCCGGACCCCGCAGGACGTCGGCAGGCGGCCTGGAAGGAGCACCTGGGAGGTACGCTTCCGGACCAGGGTGCAGGCCTGGACGCCGTGCTGGACGATTTGTCCAGATGGATTGTGCCCAACGGCCTGCGCAATGGACACCCGGGGTTCTCCGGATGGGTGACCACCTCCCCCACTACCTCCGGTACCGCCGCAGCGCTGGCCTCCACGGTTGCCGGGTCCCAGCGGGTGTGGGTCCACGCCTTCAATTACCTCGAGGCCCTGAGCCTGGAGTGGCTGGCGCAGCTCCTCGGCTTCCCGGCGTCCTGGCATGGCACCTACACGACCGGCGGATCGTCGGCCAACCTGATCGCGCTGGGTGCCGCCCGGCAATGGGCCGTTGAGCAGCAGGGCATCGACCCCTCGATGACCGGGCTGCCACCTGATCTGAAATGGCGCATCTATGCCAGCTCGGAGGTGCATCACGTCGTGAACCGGGCCGCGGCCATCCTCGGCATCGGTCGTCGCAACGTGATCGGCATTCCCGTCAATGCGGCCGGTGAACTGGACCCTGAAGCGGCCGCGGCCCGGATACGCGCGGATCGGGCCGAAGGATACCTGCCCATGGCCATCGTGGCCACCGCCGGCACGGTGAATACGGGCGCCATCGACCCGATCCGCGCGCTGCGCGAACTGGCCACGACCGAGAAGGCCTGGCTGCATGTGGACGGTGCCTACGGCATGTTCGGCATCCTCGACCCGGCGGTCCGGGATGCCTACGACGGTGTGGCAGAGGCCGATTCCGTGGCCCTGGACCCGCACAAATGGATGGCCGCCCCCGTCGGCAACGGCGTGGCGTTCGTTCGGGATCGTGGCCTTCTGGGCCGCGCCTTCACCCTCGAGCCAGCCGCCTACCTCGAAGGCAGCATGGGCACTGCCCCGGAGGTCGAGAGCCCGTTCGATGCCTTCGGAGAGATCTTCCACGAGTTCAACCTCGACCAGTCCGCCCCCTCGCGGGGCGTGCAGGTCTGGGCCATCCTGCGTGAGATCGGACGCGAGGGAATGACCGATCGCGTGTTGCGGCACAACGGGTTCGCCCGATACCTGTCCGAGCTCGTGGGCCGCTCGCCCCATCTTGAGCAACTGGCTCCGGTCCGGCTTTCGATCTGCTGCTTCCGGTTCATCCATCCCGACATTCCAGCGGAGCGGGTCAACGACCTGAACCGCGACATCGTTGCCCGGCTCCGCGCCGAAGGGGATCTCGTCCCCTCCACCACCATGCTCCGGGGGCGGTTCGCCATCAGGCCATGCTACATCAACCCCCGCGTCCGGCAATCCGATGTTGAGTTACTGGCCCGGCGAACCGAGGAAATCGGGCTGGAATTCGTTTCCCGTTTCAGGGATTCCCCTGCAGGATGAGCGGAATCCGCCGACCGTTCTTTGCGTAGGTCCACCCTGGAAGCGGAGAAAGAGCGCATCCTGAGCGTGCTCGCCGACCGCTTTCCCGCCCCGGATGCCTCCATTCCGATCTGGGTGGACCGGGAACAGATCCCGGTCCGCCTGGCCTCAATCCACTATGTGGAAAGCCAGCGGGACTACCTGCTCATCCACACCGAAGACGGCCGACTCCTGACGAAGATGACCATGGCCGCGTTCGAAGGGCAGTTGGTGGACAGGGGGTTCGCCCGCATCCACCGGTCCTATCTGATCCGGACCGCTGCCGTGACGGCCTTTACGGCCTCGAAGGTTCGGATCGGACCGACGGAGTTGCCGATCGGTCGATCCTATCGGGATGCTGCACACGAAGCCCTTCAAGCAGCCTGAGCGCGTATTCTCGCTTTCTTTGCCGGACGACATGAACGTTTGCCGGCCAGCGGGTTGAAGCGCGCATCCCAATCCATTTCTCCGCCCCCATGCCCGCTTCGCTCCGCAATATTGCCATCGTGGCTCACGTTGACCACGGCAAGACCACCCTCGTCGATTCCATGCTCTGGCAGAGTGGGGTCTTCCGGGACAACCAGGAGGTGGCCGAACGGGTCATGGACTCGATGGATCTCGAGCGCGAGAAAGGCATCACCATCATGGCCAAGAACACGGCCGTGCAGTATGGTGAGACCAAGATCAACATCGTCGATACCCCGGGTCACGCCGACTTCGGCGGCGAAGTGGAGCGCACGCTGCGCATGGTGGACGGCATCATGCTGCTCGTCGATGCGGCCGAAGGCCCGTTGCCCCAGACCCGGTTCGTGCTCTCGAAAGCCCTCGAACTGCATTTGCCTGCCATCGTGGTCATCAACAAGATTGACCGCGATGACGCCCGGCCGTCCGAGGTCCTCAATGAGGTCTATGATCTTTTCATCGACCTGGACGCCTCCGAGGAGCAGATCGAATTCCCTGTCATCTATGCCGTGGCCCGCGACGGTCAGTGCACGACCGAGCTTGGCGGCGAGATGACAGACCTGCAGCCCCTCTTTGCGGCCATCATGGATACGATTCCTGCGCCCAAAGGAGATCCCGATGCCTCCGTCCAGGTGCTGGTAACCAACGTCATTCCTGACAACTACCTCGGCCCACTCGCCATCGGGCGCGTGGTAAACGGCACCCTGAAGAACCGCCAACAGGTGGCCCTATGCCTCCGGGACAAAACCACAAAGCGGGCCCAGGTAACAGCCCTCTTCACCTACAGCGGACTGGCCCGTGTGGAAGTGGATGCCGTCGGACCCGGGGACATCGTCGCTGTGGGTGGTATGGCGGGCATCGGCCTTGGCGAAAGCATTGCCGACGCGGAGAATCCCATGCCGCTGGCCCCGTTGCACGTGGACGAACCCACGATGTCGATGGAATTCCGGATCAACGACTCCCCGTTTGCCGGCAAGGAGGGCAAGTTCGTCACCTCCCGCAACCTGCGGGATCGTCTGGCCAAGGAAGCGCTGACCAACCTGGCCATGCGCATTGAAGAAACCGATTCCCCGGATTCGCACCTGGTCTACGGCCGCGGCGAACTGCAGATGGCCATCCTGATTGAGCAGATGCGGCGGGAAGGGTTCGAATTCTCTGTCGGCATGCCCCAGGTCATCACCAGGGAAGTCAACGGCAAGCGGCACGAACCCTACGAAAGTGCCCTTATCGACGTGGCCGAGGACTTCATGGGCGCAGTCGTCCAGAAGCTGGGCATGCGTAAAGGGGTCATGACCAAGATGGTGAACCACGGTTCGGGCCGCGTGCGTCTCGAGTTCGACATTCCGTCCCGCGGCCTCATCGGATACCGCAACGAGTTCCTGACCGACACGAAAGGAACGGGCATCCTGACCAACCTGTTCGACAAGTACAAACCGTGGGCGGGCGAGATAGCCCATCGGGCCACGGGCGCCCTGGTCGCCGATCGGTCCGGCAAGGTCACCGGGTACTCGGTGGTCAACCTGCAGGAGCGCGGCGAACTGTTCGTCGGACCCGCTGACGCCGTCTACGAGGGCATGCTGGTTGGTGAGAACAGCCGCGACACGGACCTCGAAGTGAACATCACGAAAGAGAAGAAGCTCACCAACATGCGTGCTTCTTCGGCTGATGCCTTCCAGAAGCTTATTCCCCCCCGGCGCATGTCGCTTGAGGAGTGCATCGAGTTCATCAGGGATGATGAGTTGATCGAGATCACGCCGACCAACCTGCGACTGCGCAAGCGCCACCTCAACCCGCATGATCGCAAACGGGCTGAACAGGCGTCCAAAGCCGAAGCCATCGGCGACTGACAGCCTTGTTCGGGATCTGGGATCCTGCATACCCGTTTCCGTGATCCTGACCGCTCACCAATCGGAAACCGCCATGCGTGCGACCCTCCTTTCAACCCTCCTGTTCTGCATTCTGCTTCCCGTGAACGCGGTCGAAGCCCGACAGGACTCCGGCGCCCGATCGGCCGTTGAGTTTCCGGATCGTCACGACCACGCCGTGACCCGGACCGGATCGGTTCGCATCAAGGGATCGCTCGTGGAATACCGGGTTACGCTGGGCAAACAACCCGTCTACGATGAGGATGGGCACGTGACGGCGTCCCTGTTCTACACGTTCTACGAGCGCACCAACGGCGCCCCGACTGCGGAGCGCCCCCTGGTGATTTCGTTCAATGGTGGTCCTGGCTCTGCTTCCCTGTGGATGCATCTGGGGTACACCGGCCCCAAGAGGCTGAACATCGACGCCGAGGGTTTCCCCGTGCAGCCCTACGGCATCCGGGACAATGAACACTCCATCCTGGACGTGGCGGACATCGTCTTCGTCAATCCGGTCAATGTGGCGTTTTCCCGGGCCGCCGAAGGGGTCGATCCAAAGCAATTCTTCGGCGTCAATGAAGACGTGGCCTACCTGGCGGATTGGATCGGCCTCTTGGTTTCGCGTCACGATCGGTGGACATCCCCGAAATTCCTCATCGGGGAA
>JAQCDI010000235.1 GCA_027620595.1 Bacteroidota bacterium
CGCACCATGGTGAACCCGGGTTGTTCAACACGCTTCCAGGGTTTCAGTCCTTGCGGGTCAGTGCGCGGCTACCCTGGTAGAGCAGTGCCACGCCCAGGATCTTGGCCATATCCACGGGGGCAAAGCGCAGCCATCCCTTGTCGATGGACTCGAACCAGGTGGTGTGTTCAGCCACGTAATGCAGCCACAGGACGCCCAGTGTGAAGAGGACGATGGACCCGGCCACCATGGACACGATCGTGCCCGTCAAGCCGGTCAGGCGACCCGAAAGGAAACCGACCAGGGCCGAGGAGAGCGGGTAGGCCAGCAGGTAACCTGCGGAAACCGCGCCGAAGAGATAGGCCGGGCCGAATCCCTCTCCAGCGTAGACCGGAAGGAAGAGGCCGAGGACCAGGTACAGCGCCTGCGCGAGGAGGCCGTTGCGCCATCCGAGGTAGAGCCCGCTGCCGTAGACGGCCAGCGTCTGCAACGTGAAAGGCACTTCCCAGAGATACAGGCGGAATTGGGCCCCGAGGGCCGTCAGGAGCGCGAATCCGACGATACCGGCCATCTGCACACCGGCCGACGCGGAGGTGTCGCGGAGCGCATCGAGGGTGGAGACGCGGGAGGAACGAAGTCCGAGAAGGGAGTCCATGGCGGAATGGGTTGGCAGGTGGCCGTTGGCAGGAACCGCAAGATAGCACGGGCAGGGGATCCTGTCATCCTGCCCTGTGCGAAGACTGCAAAGATGTGGGGCCCGGTCCGTCCAGTCGGCACGGGCGTACGCCAGACCCGGTCCGCTCACTCGGCGCGGTCGTACGCCAGTCGGGATTGCAACCAGCGCTCCATGTCGGCTTTCGAGCGGCCCTTGCGCCGAGCATAGTCCTGGATCTGATCCTCCGGAATCTGTCCGACATTGAAGTAGGCGGCGTCTGGATGGCTGAAAATGAGCCCGCAGACCGAGGCCGCCGGATGCATGGCCAGGTGCTCGGTCAACGTGATTCCCGTGGCCGCCTCGACGTCAAGGACGTCCCAGATCGTCTCCTTCTCGGTGTGGTCCGGCTGGGCGGGATAGCCCGGCGCGGGCCGGATGCCGCGATAGGATTCGGCTATGAGGGCCTCATTGTCCAGCTTCGGACCCGATTCATATCCCCACCAGGCGCGCCGAACCTGCTCGTGGACGTATTCGGCAAACGCTTCGGCCAACCGGTCCGCCACCGCCTTGAGCAGGATGGCCCGGTAGTCGTCATGATCCTGCTCGGCTGCTTTGACGAGGGGCTCCAACCCGTGCCCCGCTGTAACGGCAAAAAGGCCCAGATGACTCTGCACACCATCTTCCGTGGCGGCCACGAAGTCCGCCAGGGCGCGGTTCGGCTTTCCGGGCGTCTTCTGGCCTTGTTGGCGCAGGGTATGCAGCGTACGCGGACCGGTCGGGGTCTCGAGAATCATGTCGTCGCCCTCACGACGGACCGGGTACAGACCGACCACTGCCCGGGGAGAAAGAGCCCCGCTGGCCTCGAGCTCGTCGAGGACGTCCTGGGCATCCTGGAACAGTCTGTGCGCGGCTTCCCCTTTTTCGGGATCGTCCAGGATGGCGGGGTATTTGCCCCGCATCTCCCAGGTCTGGAAGAAGGGCGTCCAATCGATGTAGGGACGCAGTTCCGTGACTCCGACGGTGTCGAAGACCTCGCGGCCCGAGCGAAGGGGCACCGGGTCCGTCTCCGGTGAGAAATCCAACTTCAGCGCGTTGGCCCGCGCCACTTTGAGCGTCAGCCAATTTTCGCGCCTATGCCGGCCCGCATGGCGCTCTCGAAGCAGGTCGTAGGAGGTCCGAACGGAAGCCACATAGCCTGGTCGCTGATCGTCGGAGAGGAGCTGCCCGACCACGGTCACGCTGCGGGAAGCATCCAGCACGTGGACCACGGGGTGTTTGCGTGCCGGCTCGATCTTGACCGCCGTGTGCATCTCGGACGTCGTGGCCCCTCCGATCAGCAGCGGCTGCGTCATGCCACGTCGCTCCATCTCGGCAGCCACATGCACCATCTCGTCGAGCGAAGGGGTGATGAGGCCACTCAAGCCCACCACGTCCACCTCATGCTTGATGGCCTCCTCGAGGATGCGCTCGGCCGGAACCATGACGCCGAGGTCGATGATCTCATAGTTGTTGCAGCCCAGGACCACGCCCACGATGTTCTTTCCAATGTCGTGGACGTCCCCTTTGACGGTGGCCAGGAGGATGCGGGCCGGCCTTGACGCTTCGGCGCCGACCAATTTCTCCCGCTCGATGTGCGGAATGAGCCAGGCAACGGCCTTCTTCATGACCCGCGCGCTCTTGACCACCTGCGGCAGGAACATCTTTCCGGCACCGAAGAGGTCCCCGACGCGGTTCATGCCGGCCATGAGCGGCCCCTCGATGACCTTGATGCCGGCGCCATACTTCTGGTGGGCTTCCTCGATATCCGCGTCGATGAAGTCCACGATGCCCTTGACCAGGGCGTGTCCGAGGCGCTCCTCGACCGATCCCTGACGCCAGGCCAGGGTCTGCGTCTCGGCCGATCCTTCCTTGCGCACCACCAGCTCGGCCAGGTCCACGAGGCGCTCTGTGGCGTCGGGTCGCCGATCGAAGAGGACATCCTCCACGGTTTCGCGGAGCCCGGCAGGGATCTCGTCCAGGACTTCGATCTGCCCCGCATTGACGATCCCCATGTCCATCCCGGCCTGGATGGCGTGGTAGAGGAACACCGTGTGCATGGCCTCGCGGACAGGATCGTTGCCCCGGAACGAGAACGACAGATTGGATACACCCCCCGAAATACGCGCTCCGGGCAGATGGGCCTTGATCCACCGGACGGCTTCGATGAAATCGATGGCGTACCGATTGTGCTCGGCAATGCCGGTGGCCACGGCAAAGATGTTGGGGTCGAAGATGATGTCCTCGGCCGGGAATCCGATCTCCTCAGTGAGGATGTCGTAGGCACGTTGGCAGATCTCGATGCGGCGCTGAAGGGTCTCTGCCTGTCCCTGCTCGTCGAACGCCATGACAATGACCGCCGCGCCGTAGCGACGGGCCTGGCGGGCCTGGTGGCGGAAAGCCTCTTCCCCTTCCTTCAGGCTGATGGAGTTGACTACCGACTTGCCCTGCAAGCAGCGCAATCCGGCCTCGATGACCTCCCAACGGGAGGAATCCACGACCACCGGAACGCGGGCGATATCCGGCTCCGCCGCGATCAGGTTCAGGAACCGGGTCATGGCAGCCACGGAATCGAGCAGCCCTTCATCCATGTTGACGTCGATGAGCTGCGCACCGGCCTCAACCTGATGGAGCGCCACGGAAATGGCTTCTTCGTAATCCCCGTCGCGGACCAGACGGGCGAACCGCCGGGATCCGGTCACATTCGTTCGTTCGCCGATGTTGACGAAGTTCAGGTCGTCCCGGAAGATGAACGGCTCCAGACCCGAGGTGCGGAGCGTGCGGACGGGTTCGGGAACCCGACGCGGCGCGATACCTTCAACGGCGCGGGCCATGGCGGCAATATGCTCGGGGGTTGTGCCACAGCATCCGCCGACGATGTTCAGGAAGCCCTGGCGGGCATACTCGGCCACCTGCTCGGCCATGAAGGCCGGCGTTTCGTCGTACCCACCGAATTCGTTGGGCAGACCGGCGTTCGGGTAAAGGCTTGTCCGAACAGGCGCCATCGAAGCCAGCGTCTCGATGTAGGGGCGCATCTGGGGCGAACCGAGGGCACAGTTCAGGCCGACACTCAGCAGGTTCGGTGCGTGGGCCACGGAAATCCAGAACGCTTCCGTGGTCTGTCCGGACAGGGTTCGCCCGCTCTGATCCACGATCGTGCCCGAGATCATGACGGGAAGAGACTGCCCGCGCTCCTCGAACACCTCGTAGAGCGCGTAGATGGCCGCTTTGGCGTTCAGCGTATCGAAGATGGTCTCGATCAGCAGGATGTCTACCCCGCCGTCCATCAGGCCGCGGATCTGTTCGGCATAGGCGGCGGCCATCTGCTCGAAGGACACGGCCCGGAATCCCGGGTCGTTGACATCCGGGGACATGTTGAGCGAGGCGTTGGTGGGCCCGAGTGCGCCGGCCACGAAGCGGGGCTTCCCGGGAGTCCGGGCCGACCAGGCATCCGCGGCTTGACGGGCAACATGGGCAGCTGCCACGTTGATGGCGTAGGCCTCGGCCTGAAGGCCGTAGTCCGCTTGCGCAATGGCCGTTGCCGAAAACGTGTTGGTCTCGATCAGATCGGATCCGGCTTCGAGGTAGCGCTCATGGATCGAGCGGATGATGTCCGGCCGCGTGATCGAGAGCAGGTCATTGTTGCCCTTGAGCGGCGACGGGTGATCCGCGAACCGACTGCCGCGGAAGTCCTCTTCCACCGGTCCGGCCTGCTGGATGAGGGTCCCCATGGCACCGTCGAGTACGAGGATGCGGTGCTCGAGCTGTTCGAAGAGGAGTCGTGTTCGATCGGTCATGGCGGACGGGAGGGATCAGGGAGCCGCGTGCAACGCCGGCAGCGGCCCGCGGTTCGTTCTGCGCGGGTTCAGGCCCGCAGGAAATCCAGCGTGACG
>JAQCDI010000236.1 GCA_027620595.1 Bacteroidota bacterium
CGCACTTTTTTTTGGCGTTGAAGGTGCGGATCGGGAATGTGCGCCGTTTTCCGGCCCTGTGTGCAATCCATATATCATCAGAGGCATATGGACGAGTGTCCATATGCCTCCGTTGATATACAGGTTGGGGAGGGGGGGCCAGTCGGCGGCTTCACAATAGGGATATGCGGCGAAGCCGACCCGCGCTATTGTTCACGAGATGCGCTCGTCCCGGAATTCGATCCAACCGCCATCGAAGCGTCCCTCAGGATCGCCATGGGTCCAGTGGATCAGGCCCCCGAGCTCATTCCACTCATACTCACCGAAGACGCGGACGCGCGCGCCCTCGAAGAGGCGCTCCACGCGCGGCGCCACATCGATATTGTGGGCCACCAGCAAGGTTCGCCCGGAATCCTCGCGCAGGATGAAGCGCTGGTGGCGGTCACCTTTCTCGTCGTCAGGAAGGAGGCGTTCTACTGTGCCCTCAAAGAGCTCCAACGGCTGATCGGGAAGGGCCATGGATCAGGAATCTTCGTTTTCGGGGAGGAGGGTTACGCGGATGTACCGGTCCTGACGGAGCACCTGGCGCGCCAGGTCGGCCACCTCGGCCGCGGTTATCGCTTCGAGGACTTCGGCCGGGTTGGTGAGCAGTCTGGCCGGGTCCATGTCATTGGAAAGATAGAACTCGAGCGTGTTGAGCCACCAGGCATTCTCCTCCAATCCCGTTTCCCAGGCGCGGAAGGCCTGTTCTCGGGCGTTGGCCAGATGGACCTCCGATGGGCCGTCGGACTGCAGGGAGCGGATGGTTTCCCAAACCGAGGCCACCAATTCCTCGGCCCGACCGGGGTCACACCCGAATACGATGACCGTCTGCACGTGTTCGTAGGGCTCTTGTCGAAGGGAGGCCTGCACGGAGACGCCATACGTGCCGCCGAGGTCTTCGCGCAGGACTTCCCTGAGCCGTGTGTCCAACGCGGCCTCCAGGAGATTCAGGACGCGTCTTTTCTCCATCGAAAACGGCATGTCGTGCTGGAAGACGATGGCCACCTGGGCCTGAGGCTCGATGCCCCGGCGGACCGTTTTCTCGACGATGCCGTCCGGGGGGCGCACGCCGACATCCTTCCAGCTCTCCACCCTGCCCGAACCGGGAAGGGACGCGAGGTACTGCTCGACCAGCCCCCGGAGGTCTTCCGGATCGAAGGCGCCGACCAGGAGGAAGGAGAAGTCAGAGAAATCCGCAAACCGGTCGGCGAAAATAGCTTCGATCTCTCCCAGTTCCGCCTCGGCCAGGATGGCAGAGGACATGGGACGGGACCGCACATGGTAGTTGTTGACGGTCACGTTGAGCATATCCCCGAATGCAGATTGGGGGTTGGTCTGCATCGTGGCCAGCATGCTGTTCATGCGGGAGATGAACGAAGCAAACACCGTGGAGTCGGCCCGGGGCGCCGTTCCGTACAACCAGGCCAGCTGGAACAGCGTTTCCAAGTCCTGGGGGGAGGCCGAGCCGCTGAATCCTTCTTCGAGCGAACCGACAAAGGGCCGGATGCGGGCCACCTTGCCGGTCAACTTCTTCGACAGGTCGATGGCGTTGAACGTGCCCACGCCGCTGCCGCCGACGATACTGCTGGTCAGCGAGGCGGAGGTATACATGGAATCCGGCACAAGTGAGGCACCTCCCGGGCTCCAAGCGGAAAGCAGGATCTCGTCAGCCTTGAAGTCGGTGGGACGCAAGTAGACCCGGGCGCCGTTTGACAGGGTCCATTCCGTGAGCAGGATGTCTTCGCGGTAGGATTCAGACACGATGGAGCCTGGCGTGGGCAACGACGCCAGCAGGGGGGCGTCCTGGCTGCCGTCGTCGTAGGGCTTCAATTCCGCAGCCGCCACAGTTTCGAAGACCTCCCACACATAGGCCTCGCTGGGCATCGGGTGTTCATCGCTCTGTGGGCCGGAGAGCAGGATCACCTGGTTTTCCCGTGTCATCAGCGCGGGGACCAGGGCATTCACATCGGCGAGACGGATGGCCGGAAGCAGCGTCTGGATGAGCCGGAATTCGGCGTCGATTCCGGGTACGGCTTCGCCCGAGAGGACGTGCCGAAGGTATTCGGAAGCCAGTGCCGACGATCGCTGGTTCTCCCGTTCATTCCAGGCTACTTCCATGCGGCGCAAACGGGCAATGCGCGCGCGGTCGAACTCGGACGCGGTGAAGCCGTGTTGACGCACGCGCTCCACTTCCTCGAGGATGACCCGCAGGGCGCGCAAATACTGTCCATTCTGGACGCTGGCACTCAGATTGAAGGCCGAAGCCGTACGCACGATGGAGCCGTCCCCACCCCCGGCACCGATGAAAGGAGGATCGGCCGACTGGGTCAACTCCCCGAGCCGGCGATTGAGCATGCTGGCAAACAGGTCCCGCTTCAGGTCCTCCCGGTAGGTCTCCAGGGTTCCGGGATCCGGCGTAGCATGCTTCCAGGTGACCTCCACGCTGGCGAAACCCGCTTCGGGATCCGTGGCGATGCTCAGGAGGGGTTCTTCGTGCCCAGGAACCGGAAAAATGGTGCGTTCGGGGGCATTCCCGGGCCCGGTCAGGTCCCCGAACAATTGTGTGATGCGTGCTTCGATGGCTTCTGCGTCGAAGTCGCCCACGGCGATCACGCTCATGAGGTCCGGGCGGTACCAGTCCTTGTAGAAGGCCGTCAGCCGGTCGTGGGTAAAGGTGCGCAGGCTTTCCTCGGTGCCGATAGGGAAGCGTTCAGGATACCTCGATCCTTGCAGCAACACCGGGTACTGCAGGTTCAGGATGCGGTTGGAGCCGCCTTGGCGCAGGCGCCATTCCTCGACGACCACTCCGCGCTCCTTGTCGATTTCCTCGGGATCGAAGGCCACGTCGCCGGCCCATTCGCGCAGGATGCGCAGCCCCGTATCCAGGATCTCGGCATCGTCCGTGGGCAACTGGAGCATGTAGACGGTTTCGTCGAAGCTCGTGTAGGCGTTTACGTCAGGACCGAACTGCATGCCGATGGACTCGAGATATTCCACGAGGGCCTGTTTCTCGAAACTCCGGGTGCCATTGAAGGCCATGTGCTCGACGAAATGGGCCAGTCCCAGCTGGTCATCGTCCTCAAGCAGCGATCCCGCATTGAGGACGAGGCGCAACTCAGCGCGCTTTTCCGGGGTCTCGTTGGCGCGGACCATCCACGACAGCCCGTTGTCCAGTGTTCCTGTGCGGATGCTGGCATCGAGCGGCAGACGGTCCTGGGCGCGCAGGGACAGCGGAACGAGGAGCAGGAAGGCAAGCAGTAATCGTTTCATGGCCATCAGGGTCAGGAGCTGCAGGAGAGCATGGAGGCACCGGCCTGCTGGCGCGCCCAATCGGGGCGGCGCACAGCCAGATGTGCCAGATCGGGTTGGTCGGAATAGGGGTGGCGAACCGCTTCAAAAAGCGTATCGAACAAGGTCATATCGCCCTTTTCTGCATCCTGGATGGCTTGCCACACCAGGTAGTTGCGGGGGACGAACCACGGGTTGGCTGTTGCCATGCGGCCGACGTGGTCATCGCTGCGTTCGGATTGGTCGAGCACCGCTTCGGCCCAATCGGTCATCCAGGCCGACACGGCCTCCAGCTGGGTGGTCGACGGCGGCGTGTAGAACGCGCCGTCCAGCACGCGGACGTCCGGATCTTCGGGATCGACCTGCATCAGGAGGCGGAAAAAGAGGGTCCAGTCGGTTTCGATGTCCTGCATCCAGGCAAAGAGGCGGCTGATGAGCGTCTCGTCGGGAAGCTCGGCCATGCCCAGCTTGCGGGCCATTCGCACACGGTAGGCGGTGCTGAAGACTGAGGGAAAGGTATCCACAAGGGCCTGGGCCGCCTCGGTGTCCTCGATGAGCGGCAGCAGCGCGCGCGCAAACTGCGCCAAATTCCAGTGCACAACCCGGGGTTGATTGCCGAAAACATACCGACGCGAGTTGGCATCGGTGGTGTTGGGCGTGAAATCCGGGTCGAAGTGGTCCACCCAACCGTAGGGACCGTAGTCGATCGTCAGTCCAAGGACGGACATGTTGTCGGTGTTCAGGACCCCGTGGACGAAGCCTACACGCATCCACTCGGAGGCCAGCTGGGCGCTGCGGTGCAGCACGGCCTCGAGGAAGAGGAGCGGCGCGTCAGGAGCGTCAGGGTCCAGCTCCGGATAATGCTCTGCGATGGTCCAGTGCACGAGCTGGGCAAGGAGATCCCGCTCCTGACGCGCCGCATGGATCTGGAAGTTACCGAACCGCATGAAGGAGGGCGCCACGCGGCACACGATCGCACCGGGCTCCTCATTCGGTCGGCCGTCATAGAACATGTCCCGGACAACGGGTTCGCCCGTACCCACCAGACTCAGTGCCCGCGTCGTCGGGACGCCCAGGTGATGCATGGCCTCCGAGCACAGGAACTCCCGGATGGAGGAGCGCAGCACGGCCCGGCCGTCGGCGGAGCGGGAATAGGGCGTGGGGCCGGCGCCCTTGAGCTGAACCTCCCAGCGTCGCGCATCGGCTCCGATGACCTCGCCGA
>JAQCDI010000237.1 GCA_027620595.1 Bacteroidota bacterium
TACATTCGTCATGGCAGGAAGTCAGACATCAATTGTCTTCGTAACCGGCGCATGCGGCCACGGACTGGGCCTTGTCGGTCTGGTTGGTCTGCGCATAGGACTGGAACAGGGCGCGGCAGACATCGGAGACTTCTTCTCCTGCTGCTTCGAAGAGGCTCTTGGCCGTTTCGAGCGGAGCCACAGCTGCCTGGAAGTGCATCGTGCGTTCCTCGACCTTGACTTCGATGGCCGCTTCTGCAGCTTCGATATCCGCACGGCTCATGGCATCCCGATTCTCACGGAGATTGTCGTCCATCTCACCGATCTCGGTGTTCACATCGACAGCCTGGTTGATGTGGGCGGCTCCGATGTTGTAGTAGGCGCTGCTGTAGTTCGGATCAATGGCCACGGCTTCATTGAGCTGGGCAATGGCCTCATCGTAGCGACCGACCTGGATGAGCAGCGAACCGTAGTTGTAGCGGAAAAGGGCGTTCGTCGGGTCCCGCTCCACGGCGGAGCTGTAGCGATCGAGCGCTTTGTCCACCTGGCCCGTCATCTGATAGGCATTAAGCAGTTCGGTCTGGATGTCCACATCTTCGGGGTACATCGTGGCAGCTTTCTCGAGCAGGGCCACGGCTTCGTCGGTGCGATCATTGTCCGCGTAGAGCTGGGCCAGGAACCGGTAGGTCTCAGGCTCCGTGTCTCCCGTGGCAATGGCATTCTCGAACGGCTCGATGGCGCTTTCGGGTTGACCGGCATTCATGTAGGCGTAGGCCTCGTTGACATACGCACCGGAGGAGTCCGGCATGATGACGCCGGCCGTATTGAAGTACCGAGCTGCCACGAGGAACTGGCTGTCATCGTTGCGACCGCGGTTGAAGGCCTGGATGCCCCGCTGGAACTCGTTGGCAAAGGCGAAGCGCATGGACTGCGTCACCGACGGCTCGTAGGTAGGATCGTACTCCACGGCGCTCTTGAAGGCAGCGATCATTTCATTGATCGTGGCAATGTGGGCATCCTGGTCCTGCGTGGCGAAAGCTTTCTCGGAAAGGACGCGTCCCTTCAGTTCGTAGGCTTCGGCGTTCTGCGGATTGTTTTCGAGCGCGGTTTCGAGGTTGCGCAGGGCCCGGTCGTAGTCCTGGTTGCGCAAGTCGAGTTTGGCGCCTTCGACGTTCGGGTCGCTTGAGCAGCCATCGGCACCCGCAATAAGGAGCGCACCGAAGAGGAGGGGGAGAAGAATGGGGAATCGCTTCATGACATCCATTTGGAATAGCAGGTAATGACACCTCGAAACCCCGCGGCGAAGCGGCCCTCGGGGGCTTCGCCTGCCGGTCCGGACCCAGCGGGCCCTTCCGGATCATTGGCGATCTGCGCAACGCAGCCGCCCGATCCGGGGTGGAGATCAAGGCACCGAAATGGCCTGAAAAAAGGGCACATTTCGAGCTTTCAAGGTAATATTACCTCTGAGTTCATACAAGGTTTTGCAGCAAGTTCTTAGTCTGGACACGCCAGGCGTCCAAGGGTTGCCCGAATGGCTACCGGCCGCAACGGGCACCGCACCCTACCATCCCGATCATGCCCTTCACCGATACGTCGTTCACGCGGTTCGCCAGCGTCAAAACGCTCCTCAACGGGCTGTTCGACTATGCCGGTCTGTTTCCGCCGGCCTCGCTCCCTCTGCCCGAGGCGATGGACGAGTACCTGGTGCATCGGGCCGAGCCCGACGCGTGGATGCTCGGGCCTTTCGTACTCCCTGTATCCCGACTCGCCGAACTGGAGGCGATTGCCGACCGGATTCCCGACGGTTCGCCCGTTCCCCTTCAACTCCTCCCCCCACCGGCGCCTGATGCAGCCGCCGCAGCTTCCCACCTAGCACAGTCCCTGGACACCGTCTCGGATTTCCTTGCCCGGACCGCCCTGTCTGTTGACGTGGCGGGATTCGAATGGAGGATCCCCGAGGACGGGGTGCAGGACGCGGAGGCCGCCATGGCCGCCGTTACGGCGGTCGAGTCTGCGTTCCGGACATCGGCCTTTGCTTCCGTGCCTCGGCATCTGGAAATCCACCGCACCGACGCATTCACCGAACAGGTGCCGTTTTTCTTCATGGCCCTAGCCGCACAGGGAAATCCTGCCCTGCTCCGGGCCAAGATCCGTTGTGGCGGTATGCAGGCCGGTGATTTCCCCTCCACGGCGGAGCTGGCCGCGTTCCTGCATGCGGCCATCCGAACGGCGCACCCCTTCAAGGCCACCGCCGGTCTGCACCATCCGATGCGCCACTTCCACGCGGGCCAGCAGGTGTGGATGCACGGGTTCCTGAACGTCTTTTTCGCCACCACCATCGGCCGCGCCCACGGACTGCACGTGGACGGCATCCAGGCCATCCTGGAAGACACAGACGCCGGACATTTCCATTTCACGGAACACGGCATTGCCTGGTACGACCTGTCGGCCACTGTAACGGAGTTCATCCGGGATCGCCGTACCCTGTCCCTCTCCATCGGCAGCTGCAGCTTTGATGAACCCCGCCAGGACCTGAGGGACCTGGGCTGGCTCACGCACTGATCTCCAACCCCAGACGCCCATGCGCTCTTTCGTCGACATTCCCGCCGGCAGCGATTTTCCCCTCGAGAACCTGCCCTACGGCGTGTTCATCCCTGCAGGCTCCCATCGCCCCCGTCCCGGAACGGCCATCGGGGACTGGGTGGTGGACCTGGGTGCGCTGGAAGAAGCCGGTCTGCTGCCGACGCAGGTATTCGGTGGCCCTACCCTGAATGCCTTCATGGCGGCCGGGCGACCCGTCTGGACCCGCGTCCGCGGCCACCTCCAGACCCTCCTGGCTGCCGACAACACCTCGCTCCGGGACGACGAGTCCCTGCGCAGCCGTGCCTTCCACCACCGGTCCCATGTCCGGTTGGTGTTGCCGGTGGATATCGGGGACTACACCGACTTCTATTCCTCGCGCGAGCACGCCACCAACGTGGGCAGCATGTTCCGGGATCCGGACAATGCGCTGCTGCCCAACTGGTTGCACCTTCCGGTTGGATACCACGGCCGGGCCAGCTCGGTTGTTGTTTCAGGGACAGAGGTGCGGCGTCCCATGGGCCAGACGCAGAACGGGGACGCCCCGCCCACATTCGGACCCTCCCGCCTGCTGGATTTCGAGCTGGAGCTCGGGTTCTTCACCGGACCCGGCAATGCACTGGGCGAACCGATTCCCGTGGAACAGGCCGCTGATCACATCTTTGGCTTCGTGCTTGTCAATGACTGGTCCGC
This sequence comes from Bacteroidota bacterium, assembly GCA_027620595.1. Taxonomy (GTDB): domain Bacteria; phylum Bacteroidota; class Rhodothermia; order Rhodothermales; family UBA10348; genus JAAZVD01. The sequence goes on from JAQCDI010000237.1 coordinate 3,253, forward strand.
CCGGGATATCCAGAAGTGGGAATACGTGCCACTCGGCCCGTTCCTGGCCAAGAACTTTGCCACCTCCATCTCCCCCTGGATCGTGACCATGGACGCCCTGGAGCCTTTCCGGTGCGCCGGGCCGGTCCAGGACCCCGAACCGCTGCCCTACCTCCGCAGCCAGGGGCCCCAGGCCTTCGATATCCACCTCGAAGTGGGCATCCAGCCCGAGGGAGCCGGGGAAGACGATGTCGTGTGCCGCTCCAATTTCCGGTACATGTACTGGAACGTGTGCCAGCAGTTGGCCCACCACACGGTGACCGGCTGCAACGTCCGGCCGGGGGACCTCATGGCGTCGGGCACCATTTCGGGTCCCGACAAGGGCAGCTACGGCTCGATGCTGGAGCTGACCTGGCGGGGACAGCATCCGCTCCGGCTCTCCGACGGCTCGGAACGGAAATTCCTTGCCGACGGAGATACCGTCGTCATGCGCGGCCGCGCTGAAAAGGACGGACTCCGTATCGGATTCGGCGAGGTCAGCGGACGCATCCTGCCGGCACGGTAGGCGGCACGCTCTCAGGCCTTTCGGACCTGCGTCGTGGGCGGGTCCTGGACGTGTCACCAGAGATCCGGGGTGGCCTGCGAAGAGGTCCAGACCCGGAATCATTCGAGAGGGACACCACCGACCCGCTCGGACTGAACGTGCGTTATGGCCTGTCCTCGAACATGGTCCTCAACGCGACCCTGAATCCGGATTTCTCCCAGATCGAAGCCGATGTCGTGCAGATCAATTACGACCCTCGCCGATCAGTTTCTTTCCCCGAAAAGCGCCCGTTCTTCCTGGATGGCATTGAATTGTTCGACACACCAACGCGATTGATCTACACGCGAAGCATCGTCAATCCCGTTGCTGCCGTCAAAGTGGCCGGTAAATCCGGATCGACGACCATTGCCGCGCTGTCTGCGGTGGACAATGATGGCCCGTCCATCGCGGACCTGGACGCCGCATACGTCAATGCCATTCGTTTGAGAAGAGATCTGGGCGACCAGAACAGTGTAGGAATGGTCTATACCGACCGCATGCATGACAATTGGGCCAATCGGGTGTTTGCCATTGATGGGAATGCCATTGCAAACGACAAGTATTCTTTCCGGGCACAGGCGGGATTCAGTTCTGAGACCGGAATCGACCAGCTGGCACCCATGTGGGATGCCAGTGCGTCCGTATCCACCCGAAAATGGACGGGGGGATTCAGCACAAGTGGATAC
>JAQCDI010000238.1 GCA_027620595.1 Bacteroidota bacterium
TCGGCAATGCCATAGCCTTTGAGGGAATGGACTTCGAAATGCTCCCGCAGGGTGTTGCCCGCATACTCGTCGGCGAAGACCCAGTCCTCCAGCACGGTGATACCGGACCGCGGAATCCCCATTCCTTCGATGGAATCCCGCATCGAGCGGATACACAGGACTTCCGAGGGACGGAGTCCGCTCAGATAGTCGGCCAACTGATCCGGATCGATGTGCGCCGTGCGGAATTCCCCCGTGGAGATGTCGGCGTGGGCCACGCCGCACACCAGACGACGCGAGGCGGCTCGCCCGGTCTCCTCGATGTGGACGGCCGCCAGGTAGGTGGAATGACGCGGATCCAGGAGATTGCTGCGCATGGCCACACCCGGCGTAACGACCTCCACCACATCCCGCTTGACGATCTTCTTGCCTTTGCCGGGCTCCTCCAACTGCTCACAGATAGCCACCCGGAAGCCGGCCCGGACGAGTTTCGGCAGATAGGTGTCCAGCGCATGGTATGGGAAACCGGCCAGGGCCACTTCGGACGCTGACCCATTGCTGCGCTTGGTCAGGGTGATGCCCAGGGTCCGGTGGACCTTCTCGGCGTCCGTCGCGAACGTCTCGTAGAAATCCCCCATCCGGAAGAGCAGGATGGTCTCGGGATGACGCTCCTTGATGGCCCAGTACTGCCGCATCAGGGGGGTCTCCCCTTTTTTTCCCTTCGATGTGGCAGTGGATGACATGTATTGAGGACGCGGAGTCGTAGGTTCGGGGGGTGGAAACTACGGGAGCATGAACCCAATCCAAAGGACCTGTGGATAACCGGAATGACGAGAAATGGGTGGATTTTACGCCCCTCTCCCCCCTGATCAGTGCATCAGACCTGAAGGATCTGTTGGGCGACCCGGATGTCCTGGTCGTTGACTGCCGGTTCAGCCTGGATGATCCCGGGGCCGGGCGACAGCGCTGGCAGACCTCCCGTATCCCGGGTGCCTTTTATGCCCACGTGGACCACGACCTGTCCGGCCCCGTTGGTGATGGACGTCTGGGACGCCACCCGCTCCCGGATCCTGTCAGGATCCACGCCCTGCTGGCCCGGTGGGGTGTCACCGAAGGTTCACTCCTTGTAGCCTACGACGATGCGGGCGGAGGCTTTGCCGGACGGTTGTGGTGGATGGCGCGATGGATCGGACACAACAGCGTCTGCGTCCTGGATGGCGGTTGGCAGGCCTGGGTGGCCTCCCACGGCGAAGTGGATACGGCGCCCCTGCCAGCGGATGACGTACCGTTGGCTGAAAGTGGAGTGTCGGAGCCTGTTTTCTTCCACGCTGATTGGCTCGTCACAGCGGATGACCTGTCTCAGACGTCCCTTCCAATCGTGGATGCCAGGGCTCGCCCGAGATTTCTCGGCGAGGAAGAGCCCATTGACCGGGTAGCCGGCCACATTCCCGGAGCGGTCAACATGCCTTGGATGGAGAACCTCGGCCCGGATGGCCGTTTCCTGTCTCCTGAGGCCCTGGCCGCCCGTTGGGATGCCGTGGGCGGATCCCGGAACGCGGTAACCTACTGCGGATCCGGCGTCACGGCGTGCCACAACATCCTGGCTGCGGCAGTGGCCGGCCTTCCATTGCCACGATTGTACGCACCGTCCTGGAGTGGCTGGATCAGCGACCCCTCCCGGCCGATTGAGACGGGACTGCCGGGCTCTAGAGGGCCCCGGGCATCAGAAAACGCGGGCCGCTGACAGTCCGATCCGGAAACCGGGGGCATCGAGGCGCCACGCCGTGTCCAGGCGAAGGACGGTGAACAGGCCGGACAGGGACAGACCGACCTCGTGATGTCCATCGGGCGCTGCCACTGCCCGGGACCGGGCCACGCGTACGGGATCCACCCGCTTGAAGCGCGACCAGCCCGAAGCGCCATGGACAAGTACGTTCCAGTGGCGCTCTACGGCCCAGTCCCAATCCAACCATTCGAACGGTACGGTACGCAGGGAATGCTCCCACGCCAGCAGCACCCATTGATTGCCCGCATAGGGCGGTTGTTCGGCTGTCTTGAGGCTGCCAAATGTGGAAAGGATCGAGGCCCCGTCCACCCCTCCCCATCGCTGGGGCGGCGCCTGCCGCGTGGCCAATCCTGCCACCAGACGCAGATCAAGGGAATTGGGAATCATGCGGCGCTGGAAAAACGTGTTGAACCGCCAGAACAGATCCGCCTCGTAGCGTCCATAGGGCGTGCGGGTCCCGATTTGGCCTCCGAGGCTCCATTCTGCCCGCAACGTCATGGACCGCTGGGGACCAATGGGAATCGGCAGGCCGTCCCACGTACGGGAAGCTTCGACCCGCAACCAGGTCAGCGTTCCCTCATCGACGGGCGGATTGGCCCGCTCCTGCAGCGTGCGGCCCAGCGTGGATTTGACGAGCCGCTGTTCCAGGGACGAATGATCTTCCACCCCCAATCGAAGACGGGCGGTCAGGCGCGCCGAAGTCAAACGCCGAGCAGACAGGTCCACGGTCACGCCCCGGCGTCTGTAGTAATCGAAGTAATCGGATTCGCCCAACAGGACGCTTGCTGAGTTGAGCAAGGGTTCTTTGACGGCAGACTCAATCTGGCGCGCGGTCTCATCCACGGCCATGGCCTCAACGCGGAATCGGTCTCCCAGCCGCAGTCCAGCCGCGCCGGAGAGGGCTTGGGGAGCGCTCTCCCAGGCGAGGCGACCGAGGAGCTGCAGCCGCTTGTGAAGCGTGATGCGGGGTCGGACACCCAGATGCCATGCGGCCACACGATTGTAGTGGACATCGGGCACCAGTCCCAGATCGGCCCTCCAAGCCCGGCCCTGCGCGGCGCCGGATCCGGCGGACCGACCTGCCTCCCCACTTCCGCCCCCCATGTCGTTCTTGACGAAGCGGGCAAACGCTCCGCTCGGCTCATATGCCCTCTCGATTGTCATGGTCGAATCGATCCCGACATAGGCCGCCGCCTCTTTTTCCGACAGGGGTACCGCAGCGAGATCCGGAGGCCGGGCATCCATCCGCACCAGCGAAGAATCAACGACCAGTCGCTGTCCGGAATCATAGAGGGAATCGGGCAGCTCGACGTTGATGGCAAAATCGGACAACCTCGATGTCTGCCGAATGAGGAACGGGGGGAAATCCAGCATGCGGGCCACGCCCACCTTCAGGTCCATTTCGGTCTGCAGATCCACGGGAAGCCAGAAACTGCCTCCGAATGAAGAGAACTGCTGCCGATACGCCACGGTGACATACTGGATGGGAGGCGGAAACAGTGTAAGCTTCCCCAATGTCGGTGAACTCGGAAGTAGGGATAAACCCTTACTTTCGACCCATGAAGAAATCCCGATTCTCTGAGACGAAGATCGTCTCCATCCTGGCCCGCCACGAGCGTGGTGAACGCGCTGTTGATCTGTGCCGCGATCTGGAAATCAGCCAGGCCACGTTTTACAAGTGGAAGTCCAAGTACGGTGGCCTCTCGGTGAGTGAGCTCAAACGCATCAAGGAGCTTGAGCAGGAAAATGCCCGGCTCAAGAAGATGTACGCAGAGCTCTCGCTCGTCCACCACGCCTTTAAGGACGCCGTCAGGCGATCGTCGATCGCCCATAAAAGCTCTAGGCCCTGACGAGAGGAGGCGGCTGGTTGCGCACATGGCTGAAGAGCATGGCGTGAGCATTCGTCAGGGCTGCTGGACGGCTGGGATCGCCGACAGCACGTACCGCTACGAACGTTGTGAACGCGATGACGCATCGATCATCGACGCGCTCAATGAGCTTGTAGAACGATTCCCCGCCATCGGCTTCTGGCAGGCTTATCACCGGCTGCGACTCAGAGGCCGTTCCTGGAATCACAAGCGCGTGTACCGGGTCTACACAGCGCTGGGACTCAATATCCGTCGCAGGGCCAAGAAGCGGCTCCCAGCGCGCGCCAAACAGCAGCTCTTCCAGCCGTCAGCTCCCAATCAGGTCTGGAGCTTGGACTTCATGCACGACAGCCTTTGGAACGGACGCACGTTCCGGATGCTGAACATCATTGACGACTTCAATCGGCAGGTGCTCCGCATCGAGACGGACACGTCGCTGCCAGCCATGCGTGTGATACGCGTCCTGGAGCAGTTGGAGGAGAGCCGAGGACTACCACAAATGATCCGAGTCGACAACGGCCCGGAGTTCATCAGTCACCGACTCGACGTCTGGTGCAAGGAGCGCAAGATCACCCTCGCCTTCATCCAACCGGGACAGCCCATGCAGAACGCCTTTGTAGAGCGACTCAATGGAAGCATCCGTCGCGAACTGCTCAACGCCTACGTCTTCCGAACCCTGGACGAGGTACGGGACAAAGCCTTCGAATGGCAACGAGATTACAACCACCATCGGCCCCACAAATCGCTTGGCTACCGAGCCCCTGTGGACGTCGTACCTTAACCCGAAATCTCTACTTTTGAGTGCCCCGAAAAACGGGGAAGCTTACACGCGGACCAAACTGACCCTTTGATTTCTTCTAT
>JAQCDI010000004.1 GCA_027620595.1 Bacteroidota bacterium
CGCATCAAGCCTGACCTTGTGGCCAACGGGGTATCGCTGCTCTCCTCCAAGTCCGGCAGTGACACGGAATACGGCGCTTCGTCGGGTACGTCGCAGGCGGCGCCGGTCGTGACCGGCGCCGCTCTCCTGCTAGGGGAGCTCTGGGAGCGCAGCTTTCCGGGCACGAGGCCGCTCGCTTCCACCCTGAAGGCCCTGCTCCTGCACGCAGCGGACGAAGCCGGAGAGGCCGAAGGCCCGGACTACCGCTTCGGCTGGGGACACCTCAATGCCGAACGGGCAGCCTTGATCATCCATCAGCACAGGGTTTCCGAATTGAGCCTGGCGCCCGTTCGCCCGCATCCGGTCTGGATCTTCGAGGGGGACCTGGAAGCCGGCCAGACCGAGACGTTCGAGGTGGCCTGGCCCGGCGACCTTCCCTTCCGCGCCACGCTGGTCTGGACCGACCCGGCCGGCGACGTGCGCCCGCCGGTCCTGGACGATCCAACCCTGCGCCTGGTGCATGACCTGGACCTCACGGCGGAAGCAGCCGGAACGGCGCACTTCCCCTGGATCCTGGATCCGGTGAACCCATCGGCTCCTGCTGCGCGCGGTGTAAACCTGCGGGACAATGTCGAGCAGGTGGTCTTCGACGCCGGGCAGGGGATGGTCCGCATCCGGGTCTCGGCGCCCGCCTCGCTTACCCGACCCCATCAGAGCTATTCGCTGGTCATCGGTTCACCCACACCCCTCCAGGAAGGTGGTATGGAGTCCACGGTGGCCGGTGTGGTGCGGCTCGGCAACGCGCCCCTTCAGGACATCAACGTGCGGCTCAGTGGCCCGGTCGTTCGCGGCTCGACTACCGGCAGCGATGGCGTGTTCATGGTGGACGACCTGCCGCCTGGCACGTATCAACTCAGCGTGGACCCGCATGTCCTGGCGTTCGATGGGCATCCCCTCACGATCCGCCTGCCCGAGGACGCCGGTCGGTACGATCTGCAGGCCTCATCGGCGCTGTCGAGCCTCGCGCCCCGCATATTCACGTCGACCCGGCTGCTCGAGAGCGGCGAACAGGGCGCCGCTCGGGATGTCTCCACCGTGGCGGCGGGTGGCGTCTACGGCGTCGAACTCTTTTTCCGGGAAGTGGACGGCGTGGAACTGGCCGGCTCGCCCGTCATCCTGGACACGGAATTCGACCAACGCGTGGCGCCTTTCACCGGCGTAGCCGGCGACAGGCTTGGTTCCCTGGCCGCCGCCGAGCGCCTGGTACGCACGGAGGACGGATCGCTCCGATTCCGGATCCCGATCCTCTGGCTGGACGGGGACGCGCCGGAGGGAGCGGTTGTGCGCCTTCCGTATACCGTCCGTCGCGGCGATGTATTCGGATCCATCGTCCACGTGGACACCCTGGAGTTGCGCGTTGCCGGGCGAGACCTCGCGCCGCCCCTGGCCCTGGCCTCGGTCCGTTCGGCCGGCTTGTCGTTTGCGCCCCCCGGCGACGACCTGGAAGTGGCCGCAGCCTTCCTCGACGGCAGCGGAATCCGCTCGGCCACCGCCCGGCTCGTGGACCGGTTCGACACCACCCGGGTCTGGGCAAGTTTTCCGCTCCGGGATTCAGGGGATTTGGTCGGAGACCTGGACTATATCCAGGGGGATGGCATCTTCTCGGCGCGGCACTTCCCTTCGGTCGAGGCCGAGTTCCAACTCCGCGTAGAGGCCGAGGATGGCGCCGGGAATGTCTCGGACCGCCTGTTGCCGGCCTGGTACACATCGGCGCCGTTCCGGGACGGCGGTTCGCTGCTGTTCCTGGGCTGGAATGAACCCGGATCGCGCACCAACGCCTGGCTGCGGGATCTGGAGACCCTCGGAGAGACGCCCTCCTGGTGGGAGTCCTTCGTCCGGGGGGCGGTCCCGGCTGAAGCCGTGACCGGTTTCGACCGGCTCTGGGTGGGCCGTCACAGCGTTCCCCTCTCGGCCGGAACGGATCTGGATCGCGTACGGGACCACGTGGCAGCGGGCCGCCGTCTGCACCTGGTCGGGAGCCGGCCCGTGTCGGGCAGTGAGGCCGAATCCTGGTTGGCCGATGCCACGGGAATCCGGCTGGGCCCTCCGGTACCTGCGGATACCGTCCGCGGAATGGGTCCGCTGGCTGGCCTTTTCATGAGCCTCAGTGGCGAGAATCCACCTGCCGAATTGATCCTGCCTGCACACGCCCAACCCCTGCTCCAGCACGGTGAACGGATTCTGGCCGCACGATCGGGTGGGGTCGTGGTGTCGAGTGTGGGCATCGGCCACTTCCCTTCTGCGTCGCAGGATCGCCTTTTCGCCGAGGCCCTCCTGTTCGAGGAGTCAGGCCAGGTGCGGGGGCTGCAGACGCCCGTCCTCGTGTCCCCCCGACCGGACTCCGTACTGCAAGCGTGGACCAACTCCATCCGGCTCGAGTGGGACCTGCAGCCCTGGGCCACGTACCGCGTGGAAGTGGCCACGGATTCGCTCTTTGACGAGGTGGCTTTTGCCTTAGAAACCGACGAAACCGCCGTCCGCGTGGGGCCGCTGGAAAGGGGGCGAACCTTCTTCTGGCGGGTCGAAGCCAGCAATCCGGCCGGATCTTCGGGCTGGAATACCCCACGCCGTTTCCTGAGCCGGGAGGCCAATCTGGCCCCTTCGGTGATCGTGGCCAGCGACACGCTGCGCACGGGCGAGCGCCGTCTGCGATCCTACCTGCCCAATGAGCGCTATTTCCTGGACCCGAACGCCGATGTGCTGACGTATTCGGCCACGGTGGACAGCACGCATGTCGTCGAAGTGGAGCTGATCCCATCGGGGATCTATCTGACGCCGCTGGCCGTCGGCCGGGCGGTGGTGACGTTGCAGGCTACAGATCCCGAGGGCCTGTCGGCCGCCGTGCCCATCCATGTCTACGTGGCAGAGAATCATCCGCCATCAGCCGAAGGATGGCCCTCCAACCCGCAGTACATGAAACCGGGAACGGTGCGCTCCTGGCCACTGACCGAACTCATCACGGAACCCGATGGGGACCTGTTGGCCTGGTGGGTCTACAATGACAACGCGGACATCACGGAGGCGCGCGTGGAAGACGACCACCTGGTGATAGAAGCGCGCGCTCCCGGTATCGGATACATGGCGCTCGAGGCCCATGATCTGCGCGGCGGCGCGATCACCGAGTCGTTGGTCATCCAGGTGCGCGAAAACGCGCCGCCGCGTCGCAATCCGCGCGTTGCGCCACCCGAGTTCTTCCCCGGAGATACGCTTGCGCTGGCCCTGCCAGCCTATGTGGAGGATCCGGAGATGGACCGGGTCCATGTCCGCCTCGTGGATGCAGGGTCCGCCCTGCTTGAGGCCCGGGTGGTACAGGACACCCTGTATACCCATTTGTACCCCGATCCAGCGCTGGCTGCCGACGCCTGGGTGGACCTGGTCTTTACCGATGTCTTCGGGGATTCGCTCCGTGTCACCTTGCCGCTGCGACTGCAGGCGGCCGCCGTGATGCGGACCCTCGATGGCACGACCCCCGAGAAGTTCGAGTCGGGACCGACCTTCCCGCAGCCGTTCCGCGACCGGGTGACCCTCCCGTTTGCCCTGCCTTCGGCCTCCCGGGTGCGGCTCGACATCTTCGACTCGCTGGGCCGGCACGTGGCGCGCATCACGGATCGGGACATGCCGGCCGGCATGCATCGTCTCGAGTGGCGCCCGGCCTCGCGCATGCCGGCCGGCAATTACTATTATCATCTCCAGGCAGGGTCCCGCATCCGGCGCGGCATCCTGGTCTACGTCCCCTGAGCCCCAGACACTGAACCCTCATTCCAGCCACCAATCATAATGTAACAGAAATGGTTACATTACAAACAGCTCGATTCATGCGCATTTCAGCTCTTTTCCTCCCGCTTGCCCTCTTCCTTGCCAGCTGCGGCGGACCCTCACGGCCCGACCTGCTCGAGATCGGAGCGGACATCGCGCCCCTGATCGACGCCTTCGACGGACGCGCCGGCGTGTATATCAAGGACCTGGTTACGGGCCAGGAGCTGGCCATCAACGCCGACACGCTCTATCCGACCGCCAGCATGATCAAGGTGCCCATCATGGTGGCAGTTTTCGACCGGTTGGAGCGCGGCGAACTGGCTTATCAGCAAGAACTGGTCTATACCGACTCGCTCTTCTATTCGGACGACGATCTGACTGGGGAATTCCGGGACAGCGCCACCGTCCTGCTCTCGGAAATGGTCATGCTGTCCATTTCCAAGTCGGACAACACGGCCAGCCTGTGGCTGCAGGAACTGGCAGGAACGGGCGTGGCCATCAACGAATGGCTGGCCAACCACGGCTTTGTTGGTACGCGCATGAATTCGCGGACGCCTGGCCGCCGGGTTGACTGGGAGACGTACGGCTGGGGACAGACCACACCGCGGGAGATGGCGCGCCTGATGGAGATGATTGCCACCGGGCAGGCCGTCAGCCCGGCGGCCAGCGAGGAAATGCTCCGCGTCCTGCAGCGGCCGTACTGGGATGACGAAGCCCTGTCGCAGATCCCACCAGCCATCGAGGTGGCCTCGAAGAACGGGGCCGTGAGCGCCTCCAAGTCCGAAGTCCTGCTCGTTCATGCCCCCTCGGGACCCTATCTCTTCTGCGTGATCACGGCCGACCAGGCCGATACCCGCTGGGCGGCCGACAATGCGGGCTACGTCCTGATCCGGGACATTTCCCGCCTGCTCTGGAACACTTTCGAGCCGGACAGCCCCTATGCAGCTGCTCCGGGCTCGGAGCGCTATCGGGGATCTGACGAGTAAAGGCCCAGCGAACGCGAGGATTTCCTACACACGCGTGAGGGTTCCGCCTACGTGGAATGTGAGCGGCGCTTGCCATTCTGTCCTTGGCCTGAAATCCCACATCGCAAGGGCTTGCGGTTCGCCCGGAAAACCGTCCGGCCCTGGAGACCCACCATGCGCACTTTCCTGCTTTCGATCCTGACAGCGTCCCTTCTCCTGCTCCCCGCCTGTTCTTCGGGGGACAAGGAAGATGCCCCACCGGCCAACGAACCCACGGTGGCTGTCCCCGCCACCGACACGGCCGTCTACGTGGTCTTCGGGCATGAAGTCCGGGATTACGCGGTCTGGAGGCAAGTGCACGAAGATCTCGGTGCGGTCCGCGAGGCGTGGGGCATTACGGACGCCTATCTCATGCAGGGCGCCGACGAGGACTCGGTGGTTTGGATGATGATGAAGGCCCCCGATGCCGAAGCCGCCCATAATTTCATGGTGGATCCGGCCCTTGCGCGTCTCATGGATACCCAGGGCGTGGAAGGCGAGGTCTATCGGGCCATCCTGGCCCCGGGATACCGCAACTCCTTCAACCCCGAGGACTTCCCCAACCGGATCATCGTGCAACACGACGTGCGGGAGTTCGATGCCTGGAAGCGGGTATTTGACGGCCACGTGGGTTCGCGCGAACGCGCAGGACTCGTGGACCTCTTCGTCTCCTACCCGATTGACGACACGCTCGATGTGCACATGATGTTCGGCGTCACGGACGACGGGGCCCTGACCGAATACATGTCCTCGGCGCCACTCCGCGCGGCCATGCGCCTCTCCGGTGTCGTGGGCGAACCGAAGGCCTACTTCGTTCGGACGGCAGACTGATCGCGGCTTCCGAAAATGCCAGGGGCCAATAATTCACACGGCCATAACAGCTTCCCGGACAGATCGCATCACCTGACAATAACGGTTCGCCCGAATCCCGATGGGGAGCAAGGTCATAACAGAGCGATAATGCGGGGATAATGTTCTGGTACAATAACGGAAGTAAGCTAGGAGGCGTTCGTGTACGGGTCCATCAACCGGGAAGGACATGTCCCACGCCAACGAACCCACATCCCACCGCTTCCGCACCATCTGGATCTCGGATTTCCATCTGGGTACCAAGCACACGCGCGTGGCCGACCTGCTCGACTTCCTGCGCCACATGGACAGCGCCCATCTTTTCCTTGTGGGGGACATCTTCGATGGATGGGCCCTCTCGCGCACCTGGTACTGGAAGCAATCACACAACGATGTGGTGCAGAAGCTGCTTCGCAAGGGACGCAAGGGCACACGGATCGTCTACATCCCCGGCAACCACGACGAGTTTGCCCGGGACTATGTCGGGCACCGCTTCGGAGACATCCTGGTGGAGCGGGAAACCACCCACGAATTGCTTGATGGAACCAAAGTCCTTGTGCTGCATGGGGATGAATTCGACGGCATCATCCGCTACGCCCGCTGGCTTCAGATCCTGGGTGCGATTGCGTACGGATTTGCCCTCGGACTGAACAGCCTCTTCAACCGCGTCCGCCTGGCCCTTGGAAGACCGTACTGGTCCCTCTCGGCCTACCTCAAGCAGCGCACGAAGAAGGCCCTGCAGTACGTCGATGATTTCGAGCAACTAGTTGCCGAAAAAGCGCGGGAAGAAGGTGTCGACGGCGTGGTCTGCGGTCACATCCATCAGGCCGAGATGCGCACGATCGAAGGGATCCGCTATATGAACACCGGGGACTGGGTGGAGAGCTGCACGGCGTTGGTGGAGCACCTCGACGGACGCCTCGAACTGCTGGACTGGACGGACGCGGCCACGCGCGAGCGGTTCTCTCTGGAGCACGCCGTTGCACCCGATCAGCAGGAGCTGTTTTCCCGCGGGGATGGCCTGCCCGGTCGCGTTCCCGTAATGACACCGACAACCAATCTGACAGAGGCGAACTGATGGGACTCCGCGTTGCATTCAATGTGCAGGGAGAGGGCCGAGGCCACATGACGCAGGCCATTGCCCTGGCAGACATGTTGCGTGCCGCAGGACATGAATTGGTCGGCGTGGAGGTGGGGAACGGCGAAGGAAGCCCGGTTCCGGCCTTCTTCGTGGAAAAGATGGCTTGCGAAGTGACCCGTCATGACAGTCCGATCATCAAACTGGATGCCGACTCCCGTTCCATCGACGTTTGGAGCACGACACTGGCGGCAGGTCGACTGGCGCTGCACTACGTGGAAAGTGTCCGCTCCATGGAAGCCAACATCCGTCGTTGGAAACCGGATGTATTGGTGAACTTCTATGACCCGCTCTTCGGCTTCCTGTCGGCCGATCTGCGCATTCCCCGCGTGGCCATTGCCCACCAATACATGTTCTATCATCCGCGGTATCCTTTCTCGCGGGGGACGCGCATCCAGCGCCAGGGCATGCTGCTTTTCACCCGATTGACCGCTTCTGGAGCCGATCGGCTGCTGGCGTTGAGCCTCTATCCGGCCGATGACCTGCCGCAGCACCGCGTGCGGGTGGTCCCTCCCATCCTGCGGTCCGAACTGTTCGAGCTCAAGGCAACCACACCGCAACCTCCATTCCTTCTTGCCTACCTGTGGCGTCCGGAGCTGCTGGGCGAGATCCGCGAGTGGTGCGAAGAGAACACTGATCTGCCGGTGCACTGCTTCCTGGATCATCCCCAGAAGAAGGAAGACGATCCCGTGCTGCCGAACCTCACCCTTCACCACCTGCACGACCGCAAATTCCTGCGCATGATGGCCAGGTGCTCGGGCCTGGCCACGACGGCCGGATTCGAGACCACCGCCGAGGCCATGTGGCTCGAGAAACCGCTGCTCATGGTGCCCACGCACATCGAACAGCAGTGCAATGCCCTGGATGCATCGTTGATGGGCGGCGCCTATGCGTCAGCGATGTTCGACCTGGACCGGTTGCGACACATCAGCCCGCGCGACCAATCCTCTTTCAGGGCATGGGTCCGACAAGCCGACGGGGTATTCGTCCGCGAAATCGAGGAAGTGGCGGCCAACCGACCTTTCGTGGCCTCCGCGCCCGCATTTTCGGGCGACGGGGCTCATCCATCGATGTGGGTTCCGATGGCGGGTTAAGGGGATTCGTAGATCCGGAAGACCCGCTTGATGGTCGAGACGATGGTCGTGGCGAGGATCGCCCCTGAAAACGCAAGGAAGATGTCCTTCTGCGCGTCCCAGACGTCCCCCTGCGTGCCCAGATAAGCGGGACCCTGTTCGGGAAAAAGGACGTCTGCCACACCCCATTCGATCAGTTCGTAGAATCCGCTGACCGACAGGGTGATTTCGATGGGTAAGGCCCAGGCCACCCAAGCAGGAAATCCCAGCCACTTCAGGAACAGCTCCCGCATGGGATAGGCCAGCAGGAAGCCGAAACTGAAGTGCACGATGCGGTCGTAGTGGTTGCGATCGGTGTCGAAAACGTCCTGCAGCCAGTACCCGAACGGGTTCTCGGCATAGGTGAACTTGGACCCGTAGACGTGCAGACAGAGGTAGACGCAGATGAGCAGGTAGCTCAGGTCGCTGAACTGATAGCGACGCCGGGTGACGACCAGGAAGCCGACGAAAAGGATGACGAGTACGTTTTCCAACACCCAGTTGGCCAGGTCGGGCGTCCCGACCAGCGAATACGTCCAGGCGGCCAGGAAAATGAGGGCGAACCCCTGAAGCCAACGGTTCTGCCCGAAAGGCGACCGGTGCGGAGAGATGGCATTGGTGAAGGGCATGATCGGGGAGTTGGGGAATGGGAAGTGGATAAATGTTGCGAAGGCGTGGGCACATATCCAAGGGTAACCCGGAGGTGGAGGCCGCCGTATGGGGGTGCAAATCAACCCCGTCATGCCATGACCGCCCTGCCTGCCCCTCTCTCCGCTGCCCATGCCTGGGTCCGTCGTCAGCCGTGGCTTGGTCGGTTCACCCTAATGAACCGTCTTCTGCTGTCCTTCGCCTTTTTTCCGACCGGGCTGGTCAAGTTGATGGGCAACCGGTTCACGCAGCTCCCGATAGATGACCCGGTGGGTTTCTTTTTCGAGGCCATGTTCCAGACGGGGCCGTTCTGGCACTTCATCGGCTTCATGCAGGTGGCCGCAGCCATCCTGCTGCTCATACCCACCACGGCCACGATCGGCGCCGTGATGTTCGTGCCCATCATTTTCTCCATTGTGCTTGTGACCCATGGCATCGGATTCGGCCTCACGGCCTGGATCACGACCTTCATGCTGCTCTCCGCCATCTATCTCGTCTGTAGGGACGCCGACAGGGTTTGGGCGGGCGCCTCGCACTTGTTCGGGCGCCGTCAAGGTCCTGCGCTGCTTGCCGGAGCCTCCATGGCCGAAAAAACCGGGTGGGTCCTGGGTGGCGTGGTGGGAATGATGCTGGTCCTTACGACACGCGGCTACGTGCCCTCCGCCTGGCGGCTCGAACTCTTGATGATCGGTGCCCTGTGCTTCCTGGTGGTCGTCGGAAGCTGGATCGTGCAGGCTGTTCGGCCCGCGTCATCGGGCGCTCAATCTGCTTCCACGCTGTGATCGATATCCAATCCCGGCCCGGCTCCTTCGGGCTCGCGGATGGACAGGATCAGCTCCTGTATGCTGGCGTCCGGCGCCGGGAAGAAGGGCGTCAGGCCAAGGGTTACGGCAAAGTTGAGCGCCATTCCCACGACGCCGATGCCCTGCGGCCCGATGCCGAAGGCCCATGAGGACCAGCCCCCGTAGACGCTGCCCAGGATGTAGGCGGCAGTGAACCCGATACCAACGATCATGCCCGCCACTGCCGGAATGGTGCCGACGCGGCGGGAGAAGATGCCCAGGACGATGACGGGAAAGAAACTGGCAGCCGCCAGGCCGAAGGCAAAGGCCACCACCTGGCTCACGAAACCCGGGGGATAGATCCCCAGGATCCCGGCCACCACAACAGCCACGCCGATCACGGCGCGGCCGACGAGAAGACGTTGTCCCTCCGTGGCTTTGGGGTTGACGATGCGGAAGTAGAGGTCATGCGCAACGCTCGACGAAATGACGAGCAGGAGCCCACTGGCCGTCGAGAGGGCCGCCGCCAGGCCGCCCGCAGCAACGAAAGCAATGATCCAGCGGGCCAGGCCGGCCATCTCGGGCGTGGCCAATACGATGATGTCGCGGTCGGGGCCACTCAGACCGGCCTGCCGCAGCACGGCGCGGCCGTCCTGGCCCGCAGACCTGTCGATGAGCCAACGGTCGTGATCCGTTTTCACGGCAGCCACTTCTGCCGCGCCCATGTTGCCGCTGCGGAAGATTTCATTGTCCTCCCGGCCCGTGTAGGCCAGGCGTCCGTCCCCGTCATCGAGCCACAGGATGAGTCCTGTCTGCTCCCACGAGCGGAACCACTCGGGCAGCTGGGCCTCGGTCCTGCCGTTGAGGCCCTCGAGCATGGCGTATCGGGCAAAGGCGCCCAGGGCCGGAGCCGTGAGGTAGAGAAGCGAAATGAACAGCAGCGCCCAGAACGCGCTCCAACGCGCGGCAGCCACGTTCTTGACCGTGTAGAACCTGACGATGACATGCGGAAGCCCGGCCGTTCCCGCCATGAGCGCCAGCGTCACGCAGAACACATTGAGCTTGTCCCAGCCGCCGATGAAGGGTTCGGTGTAGGAGGCAAAACCCAGATCGGCATGGATCTGGTTAAGCTTTTCCAGCAGCGCGGTGCCTTCTCCGAGGAGCACGCTGCCCAGCCCGACCTGCGGAATCGGCGTGCCGGTATACTGCAGGCTGATGGCGATGGCAGGCGTCAGGAAAGCGGTGATGAGCACCCAGTACTGCGCCACCTGGGTCCATGTGATCCCCTTCATGCCGCCAAGGGTGGCGTAGACGAAGACAATGGCCACGCCAACATAGACACCTACGTTGACGTCCACTTCGAGGAATCGGGAGAACACGATTCCGACACCCCGCATCTGGCCTGCAACGTAGGTGAATGAAATGAACACAGCACAGATCACGGCCACTATTCGGGCGGTGTCCGAGCGGTAGCGGTCCCCAATGAAGTCCGGAACGGTGAAGTGACCGAATTTGCGCAGGTAGGGAGCCAGGAGCAGGGCCAGCAAGACGTATCCGCCCGTCCAGCCCATGAGGTACATCCCGCCGGCATATCCCAGCGTCGAGATGATCCCTGCCATGGAAATGAACGAGGCGGCGCTCATCCAGTCCGCCGCCGTGGCCATGCCGTTGGCCGCGGCCGGGATGCCTTGGCCCGCTACGTAAAATCCTCTGGTGTCCGAAACCCTGCTTCGCCAGGCAATGACCAGGTAGAGCCCGAATGTGGCGCCAACAAAAAGGAACGTCCAGGCCTGCACGCTCATGACGCATCTCCATGGATGGTTGCCAGCTCCTCATGATGCTGCCGATCGAGCCGGTTGAGCAGCAGGGCATAGATCAGGATGAGCACCACGAACACGATGATGCTGCCCTGCTGGGCAAACCAGAACCCGAGCGGAATGCCGCCCAGGGACCAGGCGTTGAGTGTTTCGGCCCAGAGCACTCCGGCGCCAAGACCAGCGGCAGCCCAGATCAGCAAGAGAACCGCCATGATGGCCAGATTGCGCCGCCAATACCGGTTGATGGCATCGGCAATACGGGGATTGCGGGCAGGAGGAGGCGTTTCCATGGGTTTCCGGGTTTGCCCCCAGAATACGAAAACAAACGACGTTTGCGGATCACCACCGCCGTTGACGAGTGATAGGGCCATGCTCACCGTCACCTCCGATACCCTGGCCGGATCACACGCCACCTGCTCCTGTGGGCACGACCTGCACAGTGTCTGGGTCAGCCCACACCCCGTGCACAAGAAGCGCAAATTCTGGTACGGCGTATTCTGGGGTGTATCGGGAGGCCGGCCAGACCGGATCGAGTGGAAATGCCGTCTGTGTGGCGACCTCCTGGCTCAATCCACCGATGAGATCCTCCTGATCCGCTACCGTCACGAGTAATTTTTCCTCGTCATGTCCCGGACCTACTCCGAAAAAGAAATCGCCGCCCTGTTGCAGCGCACAGCCCAGCTTCAGGCCCAGGAAGCAGAAAGCAAAGATGGCGCGCGGGAAGGGCTGAGCCTGTCCGAGCTGGAAACCGTTGCGCGGGATGCAGGGCTGGATCCACAGCTCCTCCACCAGGCAGCCCTGGAAATGGCCCATTCCGGCGGGCGAACCTTGGGAAAGAACCGCACAAGGACACATGTGCGCGTGGATCGGGTCCTCTCGGCCGAGCTCTCGGAAGCGGAATGGGAGGATGTCATTTTCGCATTGCGCCGACGCTTCGAGAGTGACTCCCTTGATATGGGAGGAGCAGGATCCCTGGGCAAAGGCAAGATTGAACAGATCGGCCGTTCCCGCGAATGGCGGCACACCAGTTTTTCGGGCGTGCAGACCAGCGTGCTTTTCCGCCCAAAGGAGGGTGGTACCCACATGGACATCAGCCAGCGGGTGGGGCTGTCCAGTACCAAGGTTGAATCCTGGGCCTACGGAACACCATTCGCCCTGTTTTTTGCGGTCATCACGGGCGCCGTAGCCAAATCCCTGCTCATCGGAGCCGCTGCCACCGTGGGGTGGTTGGCCTTCCTGGTGCCTTTTGTCTATTACCTCGACAACCGCTGGCGCGAGAAAAAGCACGATCAGCTGGTGGAGATGGCCGACGAGCTGCAGGAGATCGTCATGCGGGATGAGAGGGCTTCGTTGCTTTCGAACAACGCTGTCAAAGATGGCGCTCCCGTCCTGCCGACGACTGTCCTGATCGACATCCCGGAAGAAGAAGCTTCAGCGGCATCGTCCCCCTCTGGGCGAATCCGGAGCCGATAACCCGATCATCGCTTTTCATCCCGGATAACCTGGAGAAGTCCCTCGGCCAGCGTGGACATGCGAACGTAGCCCATCCTCGAAAGGTGGACGGCGTCGGTGGTGAGTTCCGCCTGCAACCCGTTGGCGCCATTGTCCATCGCGGCAAAATAATCGAGGTACCGGAACCCGATGCGCTCGGCGTAGGAGCGCAGCAAGGCATTCAGACGGGGAATGTCCGTGGCCGGATCGGGACCCTCCCGCCAGGGATAGTGGGAGGCCGGAAGTACCGAGCAGATTACCGGCTCGATCCCGTGTGCCCACGCCAGTTCGGCCATGGACTCGATGTGGCCAGCAATGGCCTCCAGGGGAATCGGGCCCTGATTGAGCGCAATGTCGTTCGTCCCCGCGAGGATGAACACCACCCGCGGGCGGAGCGCCAGGACGTCCTGCCGGAAGCGGACCAGCATCTGCGCCGTCACCTGTCCGCTGATGCCTCGGTTGATGTAGGGCTTGCCTTCGAAGAACTCCGGATAGGCCTCGCTCCAGCCCTCCGTGATCGAGTCCCCCATGAATACCACCCGGTATTCGTCGTCAGCTGGTGCAGCGAGGGCAGCATTGGCCTCGGAATAGCGATCCACGGCCGCCCATTGCTGGGCTGACACAGACTGTTGTGACATCATCATCAATAGGAAAACCAGAATGAAAACCCGGCTCAAGTGCGCGCCCTTTTTAACGATCCGTACCATTGGAAAGTGGTATGGGAACGGCAAGATGTCAACAAGGCAACCCTGAAACGCTCTGTCTTTTTCTCTTTGATTGATGATGATACCCGACTCGAAAACGCCGCGGCTAGATCTTGACCTCGGCAGTAGAGTCCGCGGTCACCTCCACGGTATCTGCCGGGGCAGGCGTCTCTTGGGGCGCCGTGTCGGGGGCCTGACATCCGGGAAGGGTGAGAAACAGGAGAAGCAGCGGAAAGAGCAACTTTTTCATAGGAAGGTTCCATTTGTCATGTGGCATACGAACACATGGAAATGCCCAGGGACCGACCATGCAACATTCTTCAGATATTGTGAGGATTCCGCGATGCCACCTATCTTCTGCGCCAGCGGCGTGGTGTGCCTCAATGAAGTACCCTGATCATCTCGGTAGCCGTGAAGCTGCCGGCTTCCATGCGGATGAAGTATGACCCTGCAGGGATCGCATCAAGAGGGAGGAACGTCTCGTGGAGTCCTTGCTCCCATGCACCCTGAATCAGCGTTCCGACCTGTTTGCCCATGACATCCCAAAGCGTCAGGCGCACAGTTTCGGATTGCACCAATCTGAAGACCAGTGTGACGCCACCCGCTGAAGGATTGGGATATGGCATTCCAAGGAATGGAGTGTCCGGGACGATCCAAGATGTCTCGTTTTCAGATTCTGGAACTCGAACTTCAATACTCTCAGAAAGGGGCGAAGACACCCCGTGAGCGTCTTCCCACCCAACGCGGAAAACATGGAGTCCGGGTTCGGGAGACTCGAGTGAAAAAAAGGGGTCTCGCGTGACCTGAATGGCCAAGCCTTGGGCAGTCCGATCTCCAAAGGGACGTCTCGCGTTGTAGACCATCCACCGCCCTGGCAAACCATCCTCATCGGAGTAATCCCAAGTCAGTTCGACGTGGTTGTCGCCGGACAGGTTTGCCGAGAGTTTATTCGGAATTGCGATTATGGGAGCCCTGCGCAAGGCGAATCGCATCGGGTCGGGTCCGCCCAGCAAAGCCCACCCTTCATTGAATGAGAAGGCTGTCTGAGACACCACGTCCGGGTGGCCATCCGCATTGATGTCCATTATGGCGATGAAGCGCGGCCATTGCCGGTCATACAGTCCTTCCGGAATCAACTCGGCATTGAATTCCTCTGAGACATCGTCCCACGTCACCCACCCCTTTTCATCAAGTCCTGCGTTTCTGAGGACCGCCAATCTCCACGTTCGGTAGTCGGTCACAACCAGGATGAGATCCTCGTCGCCATCCGTGTCCAGATCCACCAGATGGTAATCCATGACACCGTATTCGGGGGGCCACCATGCGGAAGGAATGGGTTGGTGATTGGCGGCTTTGAAGACCATGGTGCCATCCCCATAGAACAAACTGTAGGCATGGCCTCCCCAGGCCAACAGATCGAGAAACCCGTCCCCATTCACGTCTAGCAGCTCCATCGTGAAATGGAAGGAGTTGATGTCCTCCGGAACCAGCGGATAATCGAACGCAGGCCTCTCCACAAATACACCATACCCCGTATTTTCCAGAATGAAGGATCCAGCGTTCCAATCTGCGATCACTACGTCCGGATCTCCATCCAGATCAATATCACCGACGGCAAATCCGTGCCAGTACCCAGCTCGGTACGATCCCGGCGGATAGTGCCGTGTGCCCGTCATCATTCGCTGTTGCCTCCATCCTCCATTTCCGTCGGACAGGACGAAATCAACAAAAGACAGATGGCGGTCCTCCTGCTCGGGGTGGCTCACCACGATGAAGTCCAACCATGAATCCTGATTCAGGTCGACCGCCATGGACCGTCGCGCATAGGGCTGGCCCATGTTGTTTCTGATCCTGTCTGAGGCATCGTCAAACCGCCCGGTAGTGGGGTTGAAGAACCGTAGCACAAACGGTTCGGAAGCATCCTCAGCGGTGGCGAAAGCAATGAATACATCACAATAGCCGTCGCGGTTTATGTCGGGCGTCAACCAGATCGGAATGACCCACTGGTTCGTGGTTCGCTGATTGGTGTAGAAATCCTCTGGCTCCCCCCATGGTATGCAGGTGAATTGGGTTTCCTGAATGGATGTGGGCAAGAAGCCTTGGGCGGCACTTCCCAGTACCATCCCCTGGGCCGGTGCCTCAACAGTAATGAAGCATCTGATCAGCACTACGACAACGGTCGCCGTGACCGTGGACACGCGACTCAGGGCTGTTCCGTCTCTCGATTTTACAAACATTTATGACGTTCACCTCCCGGCCTCGGGGGAGGCTTCCAGATGAGACAGGTTGTTCACTTGTATGAACAGGGGCACCATCTTGCTCTTTAGGGCTGCCAGGCCTAACGCCAGCATACCGTGATGGGGCCCAAGGTCCGCCTGCACGGCCAAGCTGAAGTCTCCGGACAACCACGAAATGAACCAATGTGAACTGCTTCCCAAAAAACCAAACAGAATGAGCGCAGCAGCACTCCACCGAGTTGCTGTTCGAGCTCGCCTCACGATGTGATGGCTGTGGAACTCACTGATCCCAATGGCCAGGGATTGCGTTCCATGAACAAGCGTGATCAACCCGTGTAGCGCCATCCCGGCATGCCAGAATGACCTTCCACTTGAGGCCATCTCTGCCACGCCCACGACTAGGAGAAGAATACCGATCGCTGCGTCCAGCATCCGGTTTTTGGAGATGGAAACAACAACATCCCGGATCCTGGGGACTATCCGCGACCTGCCTGTTTTCCCCAACGAAACACCCACCTCAAGTAAGGTCTTCGATCGGTGCAACGCTTCAGCAAACGCACGGACAAGTAGAAGGGCGGCCCACATGGTCATGGAATAGTGATCCAGCGGGTGGCCGTCCGCCAACTCATCGAAAAGCTCTTCTCATGAAAAGTAGGCCCCGAAGCAGAGGAACAGGAATGACACGATCAACCGCAGGGCATCACTCCGCACCACGATGCCCAAAGTCGAACTCTCCTGTGGCAAGGGCTTCAATGTTCTTGGCGACGTCCCTTGACTCCTTAGCGTGCAGGAAGGACGCAAGCAGCCCACCGTGGCTCAGTGCCCTCCCCAACTCTACCG
Organism: Bacteroidota bacterium; assembly: GCA_027620595.1. Lineage (GTDB taxonomy): Bacteria > Bacteroidota > Rhodothermia > Rhodothermales > UBA10348 > JAAZVD01. Next base: position 16,418 of record JAQCDI010000004.1, read on the forward strand.
TGCTGTCATCACGTTTTGCAATCAGGGATGCCCAATTGCTGCGTGGGGTTGAGGCCAGCGCCTGGGAAAAGGTCCATGCATTGTCCCTTGCCTTGCCCATGGCAAAATTTGCCAGCATCTCTTCCTTCTGGCGCGCCACTTCCAACAAGCTCCTGAAATGGGACGACATGCTTTCCAGCTCATCTTCCACTACGGGCACCAGCGATGCCAGCACATCATTAATCGAATTGAAATCGTTTCGAAGAGCCTCGTGCTGCTCCCCGTAACAAGTAATCGCTGCCGAGATGCCCAAATCAAGGTGTATATGGGCAGCCATGCCCAGCATAAGATGCTGTAACACGCACAAGTGATCCTTTTCGGCACTTTCGAACTTCAACAGCCAGGACCGCGTGGGCGGCTCACCTTGCTGATACGCGGAATAAGCTGCAAGAAACCGGTTGGCAAAGACTACGTCCAGCCGCTCCATTCGGGAACCATCCTCGAATCGTCCATTGGCAATACCATCGCAGACAGTCTGGGTTACCCGGTTGTAAAGGGCGGCAAAGTAGCCGATGCGGCTTCCGGTCTCCATGCTGAGCAAAATGATCTCTTCAAGTTGCTGGATGACTTGATCTATGGACCGGGCGGGTTCAAAAGTCATGCGTGGAGTCTTTGGATGGGAAGAATAGTCTTCTAATGGACAAATCTTCTCTCTGCAGAACAACACCAAAACCCCTCCAAAATCTCTCAATCTCGATATTATCCCACAGTGGCTCCGGAGAGGTTCAGACTGCCCGATTCATTGCAGGATCCTTGATACCGGCCGGAGGTCAGCAACGGCTTGTCCCGCCTTCCGAGTTCACCGACATTGGGGTAGCTTACACTGTCTACTCGCGCGCTATTTCAGCAGCACCACTCGCTGGGTAGCCACGAAGTCTCCCGCTTCCATCCTGATGAGGTAGACGCCCGAGGCAAGGCCATCGGCGTTGAACTGTACCGTGTGGTAGCCTGCCGCCTGCATGTCACCTGCAACCAGAGTAGCCACCTGCCTTCCAAGTAAGTCCGTGGCCGTGATGCGCACAAGTGACCTTTTTGTCAACTCATAGTGGACGCTGGTCGTACCAAAAAAAGGATCGGGATAAATCTTGAATCCATCCTCTAGGAGAGGGTTTTCTCTGAAAACATCACGGCCCAAAGCTGTTGCGCTGAGTACGCGAAAGGAGCGAATTACCTTTCCTTGTGCGAACCCCAGGTTATTTCCTGACCTCAGTCGAAGATAAAGGTCTTTCGAGCCCTGTGCAGGGACAACAAAGAGGCTGTCTGAAAAAACTGTCCAGCGTGTATAGTCAGCTTCAAAATCAATGTCTGATGCTTGTTCGATCTCGGTAAAATCACTGCCCGGAGACGGAGACCATCGAAGAAGAAACCCCGCCGAGGAAATGACGCTTGTGGTATCTGCAGCCTCAAAGAAAACGAAGCCGGAAGGTGGCTTTGTCCTGAGAGGTTTTTGGGCGTTTACAGAGTAAAAAACAATGTCGTCATCCAATCTCATGGTTGCGACATAGTCGACAGGCGGAACCCCGTCAATGTTTACAGGAAACGCTTTAATGTGATATTCCGACGAGGGTGGACATTCTCCCGGTTGACACGAGGCTACATCCGAAGGCTGAATCCTCGGGAAGTATTCGGCCCGGCTAATAACGAAACCCTGATCCGTATTCAAATAGAGTCTGTACCCGCCCGAACCTGACAACGCGTGCTGGATGTCGATCCGGCCGTCATCGTTTATGTCCACGGGAAAAAGGACTCCCTCTCCATGAATGGTATCAACCGCCGAGTCGTACGAGATATGGTCGTGAGTCACATCCTGGAACTGTCCTAATCCGTTGTTTGCAAGCAATTGGATTTTCGAACCCTCGTAGTAGGGGTTGGCCCGAGTAATGGCCGTGACCAGGTCTACGTCTCCATCACCATCGAAGTCCGTGGCTACCGTATCGTTGAATTTGGTGTTCTCTGGTCCGTACAAGCCAACTGGAAGCGGCTCAAGAGTCCATTGGGATAGTCCGAAAGAACGACCATCGGACAGCCATACATAACCGGGGGGATCGGCACCCTCGCTGAGGAGAACAGCGATATCATCATATCCGTCTGCATTGAAATCAGCCGACGTCGAGGACATTACATAATGTCTTGCCCTCATGGATATTTCTGAAGGCAAGACACTTGACCCGTCAACGAACCCGCCTCTGCTGTCATTAATAAACAGCATTTTCCCCAAGTAGATATCGTCATACCCATCTCCATTCACATCGCCGACGCTAACGTCATGAGAAAAAGAAAATCCTGGGTGCGGCTCGGTCTCCGTTTGTTCTCCGACGCCTGTGTGGGCGTGCAGAAAGCTCCCATCTGACTGCGATAGCAAAACCGGGAAAGGCTCATGTTTGTTGTAATACGATCCGTCTGCGAGCCTGGTGATGATACCCATCGACCCAGAAACCACGTCCGGTGTACCGTCGTCGTTGAAATGACCCTTCTTGATTCGGTACGGCATGTGGATCCGAAGAGGAGTCCCGGAGAAGGCTTCAGAACGAACAAACGTATTGTCCCCCTGATTGAGGAGGATATCGATTGACAGAAGCGTGTTCCTCTCGATGGTATGAGGGAAAACAACCCATTGAAGAGCCAGATCCTCCCGGCCATCGTTGTTAAAATCACCGGCAACGGCAGCATCCAGAAAAAGCGCATAATATCCGCCAGGATGCCAACTAGTTGTGTCCGGGTAGAAGTACGGAGGGTAGGTTTCGGGAGCCAACGAGGCGGAGAGCCACGAAAAAGATGACACACCGTAGTAAGGGCTGGAATATGCCCCGATCTGTTTCTTGAGCCCACGCCTGGTCGTGTCAAATACAATGGAAGACGCAGGTGTTTGCGCTTGTGCAGCATCTGCTCCGAGCAGCAATTGGCAGGTTAGCAAATACAGACCCACTATCAGTGATCTTCGCCAGAAAGGATGCAAAGGAAACCGAATCGGACGCTGTGAACTATTCATTGTGCAACGGTGCAGTCGGAATCTTTGCAAATGTCAGTAGATGCCACCAAACATGGCAAAGCATGAATCAGGACCAACGCGCCAAAAGCCATCATCGCCGACAGCTTGGCGGGACGCAGGGTAGAAGGGTTAAGCCAAGATCAGAGGCTGCAGTTACCCCTTTCAGGAATGCGCATGCTATTTCAGGAGCAAAACGTGTTGCGCAGCCACAAAGTCTCCTGCTTCCATTCTAATCAGGTACATGCCTGAGGCAAGGCCGTCTGCATTGAGCTGTACCGTGTGATAGCCTGCCGCCATCGTCTCACCCGCTAGAAGTGTGGCAACTTTCCGACCCAGAATGTCTGTAACCTCAATTAGAATTGGTCGAGCATCTGGTAAGACAAAAGCAAGATTGGTCGCCGAGGTGAATGGGTTAGGATAAGCTTTCTCGAGTGCAATTTTCGAGGGTAAAACAGGAGGCTCAACACCAACCCCAGATAGTACGCTTACATCAAGTCGATCAACATCACTGGAAAGACCGTCGTCCACGATCAGCCATATAGATTCGCTTCCAGGAGAAGTGAAAAACGGCTCAAAGTCCTGCTCGAACGAATAGTCTCCTCTTGATGAGACCCAAGCATGATTAAGCGCGTGACCATCAACATCGTAAGAGTTTTGCGCGCTCAGGACAATGAAAGCCGGAGCAACTACCGGTTCGGGTAATGCGATAGATGAGATCTGGGCGACGGGAGGAGTATTGGAGGAAGGAAGCTGAGAAATGTTGTTTCCCGACGTCAACCGAATCCAATCTCGACTTGCAGAAGAAGAACCCGTGATTGGACTAAATATGCTCGGATAACCGTCTCCTGATGCAAACAGCTCGTCGTTTTTATTAATCCAAAAAGCAGCTTTCCCACCAATCTCTATTTCGCGCCAATTGCCTGCCCTCAGAAGACCCGTCGCCTGTTTTTGTGTACTACCAAGGCCAAGCTCACCCCACATATTGGCACCCCACAGAACAACATCTCCTTTGGGATTAAGCAGGGCCACATTGGGCTCTCCGCCAGCACTTAGTCCACCACCTCCTACCGATATTCCAGTCCAATCGATTCCTAAAAACATCTCAAGCTCAGCATTATTGATGACACTATATTCTGTGTCCACCGAAATGCCTTCTTGAGAGTTGTACGAGTAGAACGCGTAAGGCGAAGCTGCAAACTCCTCGGCATTCGTGATCTGCACTTCGGGAGCGAGGGGCGGTGAGCCGTATTCATAAGATCCCAGTCCAATACTAAAGACGGTCCCTAGGGAATCTGATGCAAGAACTCGATTGTCTCCCTTAACTCGCTTGATCCGCTTAACCCCGGTCATGATAGGCGCTTCGTTATCTGAGGAGCGCAGGGTACCCGCGTCATCAAGTGTCAGGTACTCGTGACCAAAAGGCAGAAAATCAACTACACCCCTTTCTAGCAGAATTGGGGTTGATTGAAGGCTGTTTTCGGGCACACCAAGACCTCCATTTCCTCTCCAGCCGCAGCCATAAAGCGCCCCGGACTCCGTCAAGAACAAGGTGGTTTCGACAGTAACTTTTGCCTGCAAGATCCTTTCTGAAAGCTTAATCGTGTTTGATGTGGTAGCTCGATCGGAATCGCATAGTTGATGATAGTAGTTCCAGCCGCTGAGGGTAAGGGATCCATCATTAAAAACTATAGCTGCATGCCGATCATACAGGCTAGATGTATTCACGTTGGTGGCCACCAACACACGCTCCTTGGAAAGGGACGTCTGCCCCATTCCTATCTGCCCCGAGGAGCTTTCGCCTATGGCAAGAACCGACTCGTCCACTTTCCTGATTGCCATATGCTTATCACCAACTACAACCTCCAAAACATTGTCTGCAGCATGCATCCAGCGATTTGTCTCGTCCTGGGAATACTTGGAACCGAGATTACCATCCGGAAAATATGATAGCCAAAGCGTGTTAGATGAATCGATTATTGCCGTGGTCCACTTTGAGCTAGTTATTGAGCGAGCACCATCGAACACACGAGTGAGTTGGTTATCGGAACAACAACGATATCCTAGCTCTTCTTCGTAGTTGGCACCGAAAGCATCCATGGTCCCGTCTGAATAAAGAATTAGTCCACCCCCGTGCGTTGTCGTGACATTTGCGACATTAGAGTCAAGCACCTTTTGGGGTGTCCAAAGCTGTGGGTATTCCTCTGACCAATATCCAAAGGCGCCGAACATCCGGCTGTTAAGGACCCAGCTGTTCCGGCCGAAAACCCATAAACTCCCATCCCTTTTAACAAAAGCCCCTGAGTCCCCCCTCGACGACAGCTCTACTACATCGGCAGCGATAAATACTGGTGTTCTTATTTCTTTTGGTTGAACCTTCTCTCCAGCCCCAAGTTGTCCCCAATCGTTAAGCCCGAAGACAAACAAGCTGTCACCAGAGTTTGTAAAGAATGAGGTCTGCTCACCCGCCCAGATACGCTTAGTCCGATTTGCAACCCAGATTGGGATTTCTGTATAGTTGGTCGTTGCTGCCTGTCCGTGCCGGGAATTTCCGAATACCCAGAGACTTGAGTCCTCTTTGATGTAAAGAAGATGATCGTCTCCTGCAGCAACACTCGCTACTCCAGAGTCAATTAGTAGCCCATTGTTATAAAACCTTTCCAGGTTTGACGAGGATAAATAATCCCATGTCGGAATATCCGGCGACCACACCAGGGAAAGACCATAGAGTAGCAGATTGCCATCTTCAACGATCGCCGTTCGATACGCACCAGCAGATATGCTTTGAGCAAAGGTCTCGGGCGAAATTAAGAGCAGAGGGGCAAGCAGTAGGAGTAGAGGTCTTGCTTTCATCCAGTCACGAGATAGGAGTTTTAGGATCCCGCCTCTTCCAGCCTCCGGTCGGATCAGAAGAAAATAAGCTGGCAAGACGTTTAGGCTTGGGCGCCGAAACCTAGCCCAAAAATTCTTGCGTTTGAGCGCCGTGAATAGCCAGAAAACTTACAATATCTCAGAAAAACGACTTGTTGAGTAGCCACGAAGCCCGCTGCTTCCATTCTGATGAGATAGGCCCCGTAGGCAAGGTCGTCTGCGTTGAACTGTACCGTGTGGTAGCCTGCCGCCTGCATGTCACCTGCAACCAGAGTAGCCACCTGCCTTCCTAATGATTCGGTTGCAGGGAAGCTCACTTCTGCAGTTGTGGACAAGCCGTACGTGACCGTTGTGGTCGGGTTAACGGGGTTGGGGTAGGCTGCCCTCAGGACAAAGTACTCGGGTAAATCAAAGGACTCCCCGTCTACGCCTGACACGGTCGTGAATTGTCTTACCTCACTCGAGTCGCCCGTAGTGATCGTGCCACCTACCACCTTGTTTGCATTCACTGCCGCCACGCGCCAGAGGTACGTCGTCTGAGAAAGAATGGCTGATGTAGGCCAGATAGAAGTGCTCCCCTCTTTTGAACCGGCTTGGTATAGGTACTTGTCGTTGTGTACCTGACTTCCCTGGGAGGCTGACAACATTCTGTCAACCGCTTTCTGACGTGGCCGTGGTCTGTAAAAACAACCAGCCCCACACATCTTTCGCTGTAGGAGCCAGTTTTTACGGACGTTGTGGCAAGTTCGAATTGGGGGTGACGGGCGGATTATTCGCCCTTCGGGCTCACCAGTCGCAGCCTTCCGCTGCTCGTGTCAAACCGCCTACGACGGTTCTCATCCGCACACCTTACAGAAAAAGGCTCCCAAAACGGCACTGCGTGCCATCTTGGGAGCCTTTATGAGGTGACGGGCGGATTCGAACCGCCGTACAGGGTTTTGCAGACCCTTGCCTAGCCACTCGGCCACGTCACCAGTTTCCGACGTTCGCCCGCCATCCGGTCCGTTACAGATCCCGCTGGCCAGCGCAACCATGGAAAATGGCACGCCCGGCAGGACTCGAACCTGCAACCTGCGGATTAGCATACCAACTACAGTTTTCACTGCCGACAGCGCAAAGAACTGTCGTTTGGGGTCTGGACCATCTCTTCACCGTCTCAGGTGCGATGCGTATGGCCTCTACGGATCCCTTTTCAGGTTTCCTCGGGATTACCACCGACCGAATCGCTGAGGCTTCCCCGATACAGCATCGTCCACTCTGCGGATTCCTGTTTCTCCGCAAAGGCTCCTATGGTTGAAGTCCGCTGCTCTATCCAGTTGAGCTACGGGCGCAGGATGAAAAAGAACACGTCCGGAATATAGCGCCGGCAGGGTGAAAAGCGTTCCGGGGACGCTTTGGCAGGGCGGCGGGACTGGACAAAAAAGTCGGTTCGCCCTCACGAACGAACCGACATGTGGTCGGGGTGGCAGGATTCGAACCTGCGACCCTCTGCTCCCAAAGCAGATGCGCTAACCGGGCTGCGCTACACCCCGAAACAGCCGACGGTCGGTCCGAACGGCCTACTGATTTTTGGCCGCGGCCAGCTCAGCCTGCAGATTGTCCACATGGACCATCTTGTGGCGGTAGCTGTACTGCCCGTTGGGCTTTTTCTCGGCTACAACAATCTTGGCGAGCTTCTTGGACTCGGCTTTCTGCTGGAGAACCTTATCGCCGAAGGTTTGCTTCTTTGCCATTGATACTCACACGGAGATCAGGTGACGCCGACATCCCGCGGGGAGGCCGACGAGGAGACCACTTACTTGGTTTCCTTGTGGATGGTGTGCTTGCGAAGGACGGGATTGTACTTCTTCAGCTCAAGGCGGTCCGGCGTGTTGCGACGGTTCTTCATCGTCGAGTAGCGGGACGTGCCGGGAGCTTCCGTGCAATCCAGGATGACCTTCAAGCGGATGTCTTTGGACTTTGCCATTGGGCTCTACCCTGCGCTCAGACGGCAACTCCGTTGGCCCGGGCTTCGCGAAGCACGGCGGAGATACCTTTCTTGTTGATGGATTTCAGGGTTTTCGTCGAGACTTTCAACGTTACCCAGCGGTTTTCTTCGGGGATGAAGAACCGCTTCTTCTGCACGTTCACTTCAAAGCGACGCTTCGCCTTGTTGTTTGCGTGGGAAACGTGGTTTCCGGCGACCGGGCCTTTGCCCGTCAGTTCATCTTTTCTCGCCATGGGTCCGGGGGAGTGGCGTTCGTTGGGGTCAGGGACGGTGGTGGGATCCCTGTTGTCGAGGCCTGTGACGAGCGGGAAGAACATGTCTTGCCACACATGACCGGCACAGAACCGAGAATATACGGTCCTCGTGGAAGTCTTCGCAAGGTTATCCACAACGCAAAGGCCCGGGATTTCTGCCAGTTTTCGGTGAAGGCGCGCCTCCAACGGGCACAGACGGGCGGGCGAACCGCGGGGCCAACGGTTCAGCCGTCGGCGCGCAGG
>JAQCDI010000239.1 GCA_027620595.1 Bacteroidota bacterium
TGCGCGTTACCTTGGGATGATAGCACTTCCCTGCCACAAGGACAGCCCGATTGTCCGCCGCGATCCGCCCCATGCTGCGCCCCTGCCTCCTGCCCGCCCTGCTGGCCTGCCTGCTCCTCGCCTTGCCTGCCACTGCGCAGGATGACGAAGCCGCCGTAACCTCGACTCTCGACGCCGTCCATCGCCTGGCATCGGAGGCGGACTTCGAGGGTTATTTTGACCTCTACACGGACGACGCCATTTTCCTGGGTACCGACGCCACAGAGCGGTGGACCATTGCCGACTTCAAGCAATACGCCCGGCCTGCTTTCGACCGGGGCACCGGGTGGACCTATGTCATGACCGAGCGTCACGTTTCGGTCTCGGCAGACGGCAACACCGCCTGGTTCGACGAACGCCTTGAGAATGCCGCGTTCGGAGAGTGCAGGGGCAGTGGAGTCCTGGTCAAGCAGGACGGGGTGTGGAAGGTGGCCCAATACAATCTGACCGTCCCCATCCCGAACGATCTGCTGCGCAACGTGGCTGGCCAGATCCGCGCCCATCACGACAACAATTGACCGCCTTCGAAGGGAGCATCCTGCCATGTCCGAACAGAAAATCAGATTTGCTGCCCGGGACCTGACCGGTTTCATTCCCGAAGTCCGGGCTGAAGTGAACCGGTATTTCGAGGAGCACCAGCTCTCCCGCCACGCCAACTGGCGCATGGTCCGCAATACGGTTGTGGTCCTCCTGATGACCTTCGGCTCCTATGGGCTGATCATGACCGGCTGGTTCACCCCCATGCAGATGTGGCTGCTGGCGCTCATCATGGGCGTCGGGGCAGCTGGCGTTGGGTTCTGTGTGTCCCACGATGCCCTGCACGGTGCCTATTCCTCCAACGCCACGGTCAATCGACTGCTGGGGTTCACGTTCGACATGCTCGGCGCCAATGGATACATGTGGAAGATTACCCACAATGTGATCCATCACACCTACACCAATATTCCGGGGGTGGATGAGGATCTGGCCGTTTCGCCGCTGGTGCGCCTCTCCCCGGAGGAACCGCGCTACAGATTCCACCGCTTCCAGCAGTTCTTTGCCTTCCCCGCCTACAGTCTCGCGACGATCAACTGGTTGTTCGCCAAGGATTTCCAGCAGTTCATGAAGCGGGACATCGGTCCCTACAAGGACAAACGACACCCGGCAACGGAATGGATCATCCTCGTCGTGACCAAACTGATGGTGGTCGGCTACATGATCGTGCTGCCCCTGTGGTTGCTGGATATCACCTGGTGGCAATTCCTGATCGGCTTCCTCACGATGCACTTGACGGCGGGCGTCATCCTGGGTGTCATCTTCCAGCTGGCCCATGTAGTAGAGGGCACCGAATACCTCAGCCCCGATGCCGATGGCAACATGGAGCATGCCTGGCTGATCCACGAAATGCTGACCACCTCCAATTTCGCGCACGATAACAAGCTGCTCCAGGCCTACATCGGCGGGCTGAACTACCAGATAGAGCACCATCTCTTCCCGCAAGTGTGCAGTATCCATTACCCCGAGGTGTCACGGATCGTTCGGGATGTAGCCAAGCGGTATGGGATCCCGTACAATTACCACCCGACCCTGCGGGCTGCCATCGGCAGCCATTACCGGATGCTCAAGATGTTGGGCAGCCACGACAAACCGATAGCTGCTGCCGCCTGAATCCGATGATCCGCATCCCGTTCACGTTGCCCGATGTCGGCCTTCGGGAAATCGAAGGCATGATCAGCGTCGAGGAGGGCTTCATCGTTCTCGACCTGTCCGACAAACTCCTGGGACTGGTGGATCTGGACGAGAAGACGATCAAGATCGAACCGGCGGCCCTTCTGGAGGTCCGGCTGCAGCGACGGCCCTTCAAGGACCGGCTTGTTCTCGTTCCAAAGAAAAAGACCCTGCTGGATGCCGTGCCCGGCAAACATGCCACTGATGTCCGGCTGCGTATCTGGCGAACCCAACGAAGCCAAACCGAACGGCTCATGATCACCATCGAGGCGTTGCGGCTGCAGAAATCGCTGCCTGATCAGCCGCAGGGTTCGCTTGGACCCGAAGGAGCGCCGTAGCGGAGCACGTCAACCCATGCGCGGCCTGACGCACCCAGGTGCACGACAAACAACCGATCGTATTGGCTCTCTTCCAGATCAGGCAGGTTCGACCCGGCCAGAAGGTTGGTCAGCCGAGCCGTCGTATTGCTGTGCCCGGAGACCACAATCCGCCCGTGCGCGGAGATCCGGATCGTGTCGGCCAGCGCCTCCAGGAATCCCTCACGGATGGGCGTTTCCTGGATGATGAGCCCGAGAGCCGAAGCCAGCGGTTCGACCGTATCCCGCGTACGCCGCAGGGGCGTGGAAAAGATGGCCTCGATGGGCACATCCTGCAGTGTCCTCCTCAACGCCCGGGCCCGTTCCTGGCCCGTTGGCGTCAATCCCGGATCTTCGGCTGGCTCGGTACATTTCTCGGCGTGTCGGACCAGGTACACGGTTTTGACAGGGCCATCAGGTTCAGCTTCGGAACCACAGGACATCAACATCAGGATCAGCGCAAAGAGCGGCAGGCGTCGAAGCATGGTCAGGCGCGGTAACGGAATGAGGAGCGACTCCTCCAAGGTAGACACTTCCGCAACACCGGGCGCCCTTTCGGGTATGCACTCCTTTACCTCCCTTCCCCGATCCTCTGCGTCCCATGTGGTGGGTACTGATTCCCGTGGCCGGCATTCTGGCCGGCATGTGGTCCGAGTGGCTGAAATTCAAGGAAAAACAGGCGCGGCTGGGCCACACGGCCGAGTCCCTGGAGTCGTCCTTCGAAACACTATCCGCTCGGCTCGAAAACCAGAACAAGGCGCTGATCGAGCGCATCCAGAATCTGGAAGCCATCGTGACCAGTGCCGAATGGGACCGGATTGCACCGGTTCCCCCCTTGCCGGATCCGGAACCACAGGTGCTCCTGCCGGACCCGGAAGAAGAAAACCGGGAAGAAGCCGCCCGTCTGGCGCAGCGACTGCGCTCCTGATCCTGATCCTGGCGGCCTGGCCCGTGCGCGCCCAGGATCTGCGCATTGACGTGTCGCATCCGGCGGACAAAACGGCCGATGTCCGGGTGGCCTTGTACACGTCACCGGAAACCTGGCTCGAAACCCCGGCCTTCACGGCCATTGTTGCGGCCACCGACACGCTTTCCGTGGTGCGTTTTTCCGATTTGCCCGCCGGGGTCTATGGAGCAGCCATCTATCAGGATCAGAACCGCAACGGCAAACTTGATCGCAATCTCGTCGGCTGGTTCAAGGAGCCGTTCGGCTTCTCGGAGCGGGCCCGCGCCCGGTTCGGCCCTCCGAAATGGGAAGATGCCCTCTTCACCGTAGGCACCGGGGAATTGCGCTTGCGGGTACGCATCGAATGAGCACCTCGCCCCCCATCCGTTTCTCGCATTCCCGCATGCGGTGGCTCAACCCGGTTTTCCGCCTGATGCTGCGACGGCGCTTTCAGGCCGTTCACGTGCGCGGTGCCCTGGACCGGTCGGGCGAATGTCTGAATGTACTGCTGGTGCAGCACGTCGGTCGCTATGACGGGTTCGTCATGCTGCAGCTGCATCGTCGGGATGCCCCATCCAGCCGACTCGTCACCATCATGCTGGAGCGTCAACTGCAGCGTTTCCCGGTTTTCCATCACATCGGAGCCATCGGGGTCGAACCCGGATCGGCGGGGGGCGGGCGAACCCTGCTGCAACGGCTTCGCCGGGACCTGGTACCCGGAGATTTTTTGGCCATCTATCCCCAGGGCCGCATCGAAGCCGTGGATGCCGATCCGCGGCGCATCCAGACCGGTTTCCAGCACCTGGTGCACCCTTCGATCCCGACGCGCTTCCAACCGGTGGCGCTTTCGGTGGAAGCTCTCCACCACGCCCGACCCACGATGTTCGTCCGGATCGGAGACCCCGTGGGCGTTGATCGGGCCGCAGATGCATTTGCTGCAACGGTGGACGAATTGCGTGCCTTCCTGAAGCAGCATGGGGAAACGGCCGAAGACCACTGGCCCGGAGTACAGTTGCTTTGAATCCGGTCCCCGACATCCTGGTCCCGATCCTGATCGGCCTGCACGTGCTGCTCATCGGCAATGTGCTGCTCAACTGGCGCTTCTTCGTCCAGCGAAGGGCGCTCGTTTCGCCCGGTCCCCTCCCGAGCGTATCGGTATTGATTCCCGCCCGGAACGAGGAGCACAACCTGCCCCGATTGCTGGCTTCCATCGCCATCCAGGATCACCCGGACGCCGAATTCCTGATCTATGATGACCTGTCCGAGGACCGGACGTGGGAAATCATCGAGGCGGCCGAGGATCCGCGCGTGAGGGGAATCCGGGGCGGTGCGCTGCCGGAAGGGTGGGTCGGAAAGACGAACGGTTGTCATCAGC
>JAQCDI010000005.1 GCA_027620595.1 Bacteroidota bacterium
ATCCACGGCATCCGCATTGATCATGACGTCGAGCTTGACCAGATGGCTGATGCGATAGTCCATGTACTCGTAGTCCAGCGACGCGTATCCACGGCTGATGCTCTTGAGCTTGTCGTAGAAGTCGAACACGATCTCTGCCAACGGCAGGTGGTACTCCAGGCTCACGCGCTCCTGATCGAGGTACTGTGTGTTGATGTAGACACCCCGTCGATCCTGGCACAACTGCATCAACCCGCCGATGTATTCTGTCGGAGTAATGATTTCGGCCTTGACGTACGGTTCGGAGATGGAGTCGATTTTGCCGGCGTCCGGCATGTTGGAAGGGTTCTCGACGGTGATTTCCGTTCGGTCCGTCTTCAGCACCCGGTATTTCACGTTCGGAACCGTGGTGATGATGTCCAGGCCGAACTCCCGATCCAAACGCTCCTGTACGATTTCCATGTGCAGGAGCCCAAGGAAGCCCACACGGAATCCGAATCCGAGCGCAGCGGATGTCTCCGGCTCGAAAGACAAGGCCGCATCGTTGAGGCGAAGCTTTTCAAGCGATGTCCTCAGATCTTCGAAATCGTCGGCACTGGTAGGATAGACACCAGAGAAAACCATGGGCTTGGCTTCGCGGAATCCAGCGATCGGCGCGGAAGCAGGGTTCGCCTGTGTTGTCACCGTATCGCCAACCTGCGTCTCGGCAACATCCTTGATCGATCCGATGATGTACCCGACTTCTCCCGCGGACAGCTGCTTGGTCGGCTCCATCTTCATTCGAAGCACCCCGATTTCCTCTGCATCAGCCATGGCACCCGTGGCCATGAAGCGGATGCCCTCCCGGGCATTCAGGGTACCGTCGAAAACACGGGCGTAGACAATCGACCCCCGATAGGTATCGAACACGGAGTCGAAAATGAGCGCCGTCAAAGGCGCATTCGGGTCACCAGACGGCGCAGGAATGCGTGCGACAATCTTTTCCAGCAGCGCATGTACCCCTTCGCCGGTCTTGGCACTGATGCGCAGGATGTCTTCAGCCGGCTCCCCGATCAGGTTCTCGATGCTCTGTGCTACGGCATCCGGATTGGCACCAGGCAGATCCACCTTATTGAGTACCGGGATGATTTCCAGATCGAGCTCCATGGCCAGCAGCAGGTTGGAGATGGTCTGGGCCTCGATTCCCTGGGCCGCATCCACAACCAGGATGGCCCCTTCACACGCCTCAAGTGCACGGGAGACTTCGTACGTGAAGTCCACATGGCCTGGGGTGTCGATCAGGTTCAGCACGTATCGCTGCCCATCGTCGGCCGAGTAGCCCATACGGATGGCGTGGCTCTTGATTGTGATGCCCCTCTCCCGTTCGAGATCCATGGAGTCGAGTACCTGTTCCTGCAACTCCCGCTTGGACAGCGTGCCGGTCAATTCCAGCAATCGGTCGGCCAACGTGCTTTTGCCGTGGTCGATGTGTGCAATGATGCAGAAGTTGCGGATGATCCGCTGGTCAGTGGCCATGCGTGCTGTGCAGTGAAAGTCTCCCGGTGGCGAGGTTCAAGGTCGGGCTATAATCATGAGGGTCAGATGCGGTTCCTTCAAGGCTTGCCCTGCGAACACGGTTCAACTCATTATTTGCACATCCCTATCTTATGTCATCCGAACCGAGTTCCGGCATCTCCGTAGGATGCACCTCAAGTAAAACTTGAAGGCCAAGGTGCCGAATCAGCGAAAAAAATTTCTTCCTTCCTTCTTGATCCGGCCGCCCAATCAGATGTTGACGCTCCCTATTGCATTGCGCTACTTGCTCATACCCGCCCTTGCTACAGTATAACATTACATATGGGGCCAATTTGGGTAGTGGGCCGGATTTCTGTGTACTACCATTGACCGAGGCGATCTGAACATGCGTTCCATCCCGGACGAGCAGTTCCTTCGCTGGAGTCACGGTCTTTTACGTTCTGACGCGACGTCCTACGCGGAGCTCTTCGATGCGAGTTACGATGCGCTGCATCGCTACGCCTTGTATATCATGCACGATGATGCCGCCGCGTCGGATATCCTGCAGGATGTGTACCTGAAGTTGTGGCAGGTGCGCGAAACCATAGATCCTGAACGTTCCCTGAGAGCGTTGATGTATCAAATGGTGCGCAACTACGCACTCAACCATGAACGGCAGAGGAAGCGGCATGCCGCGGAAGCCATCGAGGCGGACCACCCTTCTGTCGGCTTTGACAGTGTGAATGACGATGAGCTGGATGCTGCAGTGCTCAAAGAGCGCTTGCAGATCTGGATCGACGAAATGCCGGAGCGGAGACGTGAGGCATTCATGTTGAGCCGGTTCGAAGGCTTGAGCCATGATGAGATTGCTTCCCTCATGGACCTTGCGCCCAAAACCGTCAACAACCACATCGTCCTGGCCCTGCAGCATATCCGGAAGAAACTGGATGCGTTCAGGGACACGGAATCCTACAGGTCCAATTCCTGAGATTCGCCGGAAGCTATCGCCCCGGCCCGGTTACCCAACCGTGATAAACCACACCACATATCATTTGCCCGAAGAAGTCCTTGAAGGACTTGACGCTGCCGAGCGCCGTTCGCTCGCGGATGTTTGGACGCTTTGTGGTGAAGTGGCACCCGTGATTCCGCAGAGTGACAAGGAAGCATTGAGGGTCCTGATCCTTTCGCAGGCGGTGCAGCCCAAGGTTGGTGTCCAGGATCGCCCGATCCTACGACCGATCCGCCCGACGGCACGCATACACCAGTTCCGTATGCAGATGGTGTCCGTTGCCGCTGCGCTGGTGGTGGGCGTCTCTGTCCTTTTCTCCGGCGGTGCCCAGTACCATGCCGCGCCTCACGGCGAGCGTTCGCTCGAAATCACCCTGGATGACGGATCCGTGGTTCAGTTGGCTGCCGGCTCCCGGCTCTCCATCCCGGATGGATTCGGAGTGGACCACCGTGCTGTTGTTCTCCACGGTGAGGCTTTCTTTGACGTGGCCAAAGCCAGTGCACCATTTACGGTTCGCACCCCTGACTCTCGAACCACGGTATTGGGAACGTCCTTCAACGTACGCTCATGGCCCGGAGCCCTGCATACATTGACGGAAGTCATCGTTGCCTCGGGCCGTGTAGCAGTTGAATCGACCGAAGCCCGCACCATTGTGGAGCCTGGTCAGTCTGTTACTGTAACGAAGGATACCTTGCTGCCCGTGGATACGGACCCGCAGTCCCGCCTTGCCTGGCTTGAAGGTGGCTTCTCTTACGAGAACGAACTCATCGGCAACATCCTTGATGATGTGGAGCGTCGCTTTGACATCCGCGTCAAGGCCCCTGCGTCGATCCGTCTTCGTCCGATCACCATCCACCGCAACCAAGTCGATCAAGCGTCGGAGTTCCTCGGCGATATCGCTGCCACTGTGAGCGTCCGCTACCGGCCGACCGCCATCGGATTCGAATTATATCTGGACTGAGTCCCTTTTAGCAAATGATGGTCAAAAGCCGATGGTCAGGAACTGTCGGCTTTTTTTGTGCTTAGACCTCAGATACCCGGACCGTTTTCCTGGTGCTTGCCCGAGAATTGACTACCGGGTGTATATTCAGCATTCGGAAAACGTTACCCGGCACCAGCTTACCGGTTTTTCCCTTCGGCACGATAACCTTGCTCCCATCCGCCTTCGACCGCGTCCTTAATCAAGGGATTGCCGTCTTCGGTCGGACCGCCCTGCTGGCGGTCGTGCTGCTGCTGTCTTCAAGTGTTCCTTCTGCCCACGCTCAGGATCGGACCTCCTCGGCGGAGCGGTACACCATGGCGTGGCGGGGGGTCCAGTTGGACGAGGCACTCCGTCAATTCAGGGAGGTAACCCGTCTTGACATCTCTTGGGACCCGCTCCTTACGGAAGGAAAGCGCGCCTTCTGCGTTGCAGAGCAGCAAACAGCCGAGAATATCCTTGTTTGCTTGCTGCAGGGAACCGGGCTGGACTTCATCCGACGTTCCAGCGGTCTGTACGTCCTGTCGGTAGCAACGGAAGGTCCCGGACTCTATGGAAACCTTCGCGGCATCGTGCTTGACGGCGAAACCGAACAGCCACTTTCCCACGCCCACGTATTGATTGCCGAGGCTGGCCGCAACAGCATTGCCAACCTGGATGGACTGTTCATTTTTCCCCGACTGCTGGCTGGCGAATACCGCGTCCGCGTCAGTCATCTGGGATACCGGACCCAGGAGAAATCCGTAACCATAGCCGCGGGAACCAGCGAGAGCGTCGAAATCATTCTTCAGGCAGGCGAGCCCCTGCTGATTTCCCAGATTGTCGTGGATGGGATCGGCATGATGCCGTCTTCCACCCTGCTGGGAGCGCCTCAAGCTGCCATGGAGGACGTGATCAACGAACTGGAGGCTGGAACGCAGGGCCTTATCCGCAGCCTGGACGCCTTGCCGGGAGTACGTGTCAACGACGCTACGGCAGACGTTCATATCCAGGGCGGTGAGGCCGGCGAACACCAGTTCCGGCTCGACGGTGCTCCCGTTTTTCTTCCCTTGAATGTGGCATCTTTCATCGGTCCGTTCAGCCCGTTTGCCTTGGGCAAGATCACGGTGAACAAGGCCGGTTTCGGAGCGCCTCTCGGATCCCAGATCTCAGGGGTCATTGCCGCCGAACATGATCTTCGCGCGCCGTCCAATCCGGTCTCGACCAACGGATCCAACAGTCAGTACACCGTCCAGGTCGATCCCCTGTCGACCAATGCGCGCCACACCGGGTTCTGGATTCGACCGTCGGGCGTACGGATCACGACTCTGGGAGCGGCACGCATCGGGACCTGGAGACTACTCGCACCGCCCAGTCTGGCCCGGTTGATGGACGACTGGAATGTGATCGATACTTTCCTTTTGTCCGCATTTGCCGAGCAGAATACGCCGTTTGCCAACCTGCCCTCATCCGGAGAGCCGACCATCCAGTTTACCGATCTGCACGCGGCAACAAAGATCCAGAACGGTCTGCAAACGATAACTGCCTCCTCGTACTGGGGCCGGTCCAGTCTTGGCAACAGTCTGGCCGATATCAATCTTCTGGAAGACTCGCCTTCCGACGTCGTACGCAACCGTTTCCGGGATCTCTACTCCTGGCAGAATGGGGTTACCCAATTCAGGGTTTCCGACGTGCGTTCGGCCCGCGTGCTCACCTCGTGGGGCGCCAGAGGTTCGTTCTATCAATTGCGACACGACTTCGATGCCAGGGACGCCGCCACCGCCGCGTCCACCGAGGATGACGGCAATCGTGTCACGGAAATGGCCGTGGATGGTACGTGGAGCTACTTCCCTGCCAACGCGCACGAGATTGAACTGGGTGGAGAATTGGTGGTCACGGCGAGCCGGTTCACTGTAGCCGGAACCCAGCAGATTCCTCTTATCCATGAATCCGCAGGTTGGCGTATCGGCACCTACGTGCAGGATCGTTTCCGGATCGGGGATCACGCCGCCATCGAGGCCGGATCCCGCTTCACGTGGTTGCACGCCAGAACGTCGCTGTACGCTGAACCCCGCCTATCCGCCCGTTTCGATTGGACGGACACGCCGGTGGGCGGATTTTCCCTGTATGCGGGGACGGGGCTCTACAGGCAGTTCGTTTCCCAGTTCGACATCAGCAGCCGAAGCCCACGGACCTTTGTCTCGTCCACCCGTTTCTGGATGAGCAATGACCACTCCGTTACGCCACCGAAGGCGGCCCATGCGGCAGTGGAAATGCTCATCCTGCCGAACAACAGATGGACGCTCACGCTGGAGTCCTTCTACAAGAAGCAGTACCACATCCTGTCGGTGGACTATGCCGCGGAAACGGAATCCGACAGGGACCTGGACCAGGATGACTTCCTTAGTCCCACCAAGGGGTACTCCTACGGCTTTTCCGGGAGCTTGAAGCGACGGATCGGTCCGGGAAATGTCCGCATTCGGATGGATCACACCCAGACACGGCGCCGCATCCGCAACATGTTCGATGACGAGTGGCTGTCTGTTCCGTGGAATGAACCCCTTCGCCTTGAACTTTCCGCCGATCTCTCCCCCATACCGAGATCTGTACTTTTGGCCCGTTGGCGAAGCGTTTGGGGACGCGAGTGGGGATTCCGTAAGGCCTACTATGACTTCCTCAGCGCCAATCTGAACGACGTCGGCTCGCTTCTGGACCAGATGCGGGCAAACGGGGTTTCTGCTGATGCCATCCGTCGGGTGGAACGTCAGATCTCCAATTACGACCTGACCAATCCAACATCCCACCAACTGCCCGCCATCCACCAACTGGACCTCAGCGCCGCCTATTCCATGCGGCTTGGGGTTTACTCCCTCCAGTTACGGGCTGATCTCGTCAATGTGCTGGGCCGCAGGAATACGGCGGAGTGGCGCTTCCAGATGGATGAGGAGACCTACTTCGGCGGCGGCGGCCTCCCCTCTACCGGCCTGCTCGAACGCTCAGACCGACTGCTGCTTCCCCGGATCCTCTCCTTCGCGGCCCGTCTCACTTGGTAGGGCTGAAGCAGCAGCGATTCCCTCTGACGTCAGCGGCTCCGTGCCCTTCTCCGACTGCGCCTCGATCAGCTCGTGGAATCGGCGCTGGAATGACAGGATCCCCACAACGCCCAGCACGATGGCCATGTCTGCCACGTTCCAGATGGGAAACAGAGCCAGGTACTTCCCCCCCAGCAACGGCACCGCTTCCGGCACGATTCCCCTCCAGACGTTGAAGTGGATGAAGTCCACTACCTTGCCCAGGAAGAACGGGTCGTCGTACAGGATCTTGCCATAGAATACGCGGTCGATGATGTTGCCGAACGCTCCACCAAGGACCATGCTGAGGCTGATCCGGTACGGCCGGTATATCCCGCCCACCTTGAACAGGTACAGGACAATCAGAACCGTAGCGATCAGCGAAAAGATCGTGATCAGCGCTGGCGGCCCGAACTCGATGCCGAAGGCCATACCCGGATTCTCGGTGAATGTCAGCTTGAGCCAGTCTCCAATCAGGTCGATGGACTGGCCGCGGTACATCGTTTGCAGCACGATGTACTTGCAAAGCTGATCAACTACGACCACGGACAGCATGATCGCCAGGGAGCGGGAAATCCAGTTGCGAGGTAGTTCCATGGACGGAGAGTAGTCGGATCCCATACCTTGGATGAGGGCTTTGTACACAGCGACTTCGAGGCCGCTTGCGCTGGAATGCCCCCATGCCTGTGGGACGCCTTACTTCTGCTGGGCCAGCTTGGCTTCGATGGAGATCTCGGTATGGGGCACAGCCTCCAGGCGCTCTTTGGAAATGGCGTTGCCGGTAACCTTGCACACCCCGTACGTCCGGTTCTCGATACGGTCCAGCGCCCGGTCGAGGTAACCCACGTATTTCTGCTCACGAGCAATCATGAGATAGAGCTTCTCGCGCTCCATGGCATCCGTTCCGGCGTCTGCCATGTGGAAGCTGTAAGCGGTGTCGTTTTCGGCCTGTTCACGGGCGTCCACAAGGTGCGCGCGCATGCGCTCCACATCCTCGGCTGCTTTGCGGCGCTTGTCCAGTATCAGCTCCTTGAAGTAATTGAGTTCGGCATCGGTGAAGGGAGAAACGATTGCCCCTTTCTTACCCGCTTTCTTTTTGTCAGCCATAATGGTTCACACGGTTTTTCGGTGCGGACCCAGCCAGCCTATGCCAGCCGAATTCCGATCGTCAGCTCTTCGCTATTGATGTCGAACTCCGAGACGAGGTCTCCCGCCGGATTTTCGGACGGTTCCAACTCCAGACACAGGGTCTCGTTCCGTATCCAGGATGCATGATCGCCAATGGCCGAAACGAGGCCTGATCCCCCTTTGTACGTGGCTCGAATACGGTCTGTTACTTCGTAATCCGCTTCTTTGCGCATGTTCTGGATACGGTTCACCACCTCCCGGGCAAGCCCTTCCTTGCGCAGCTCATCGGTGATGGCAGTGTCGAGCGCCACGGTAACGCGATCCTCCTGACCAACCAGCCAGCCTTCCACGCCTTCGCTCACGATTTCGATGTCCTCACTGCCGAGCGTCACCGCTTCCCCGGACAGGTCCAAAGTGAGGGATCCGGCATCGATGAAGGCATCAATCTGTGTGTCGCTGAGCTCCCGGATGGCCGCTGTGGCATCTTTCATCAGCTTGCCCAGGCGCTTGCCCAGTGTCTTGAAATTGGGCCGGGCCTGCCGACTGACCACCGACGACGATCCGTGGACATACTCGATGGTCTTGATATTGGTCTCGTCGGCAATGATACGGGACACCGAATCCACCACCTCCTGTTCTACCCCTGTCCCGGTGACCACCATGATGCGCGGCAAGGGCTGTCGGACGTTGATACCGGCAGCATTGCGCAACCCGAGGACCACTGAGGAAACCGTCCGAGCCAGGTACATGCGGTGCTCCAGCGCCTCGTCGTAGGCCCCGGCATGTTCCTGATGGTCTGGGAATCGCGTCAAATGGACGGACGCCTCGGGATGCAGCTTCATCACCGAATTCAGATTGCTGAACAGCCACTCCGCGTAGAAGGGCGAAATCGGGGCCATCAGACGGCTCACCGTCAAAAGGCAATCGGCCACCGTCAAGTACGCAGCCCGCTTTTCCCGGGCATCGGTGCCGCTGTCCTTTGCGCTCCAGAACCGGCGACGATTCCGGCGGATGTACCAGTTGGAGAGCTCATCCGCAAATTGCTCCACGGCCCGAGCTGCTTTGGTCGGGTTGTATTCGCTGAGCGCATCGTGCACCTGCACCGAGGTGGAGTGCAGTCGGGACAGGATCCACCGGTCCATTTCCGGGCGATCCGTCACCGGGATGTCGTTTCCGCCCTCGAAGCCATCCACGTTGGCGTACGTGGCAAAGAAGGAATACACGTTGGTCAACGTGTTGAAGAACTTGCGCTGCGTCTCCACGATGCCCCGCTCGGAGAACTTCAGATTCTCCCAGGGTGGCGTGTTGCTCATCATGTACCAGCGGATGACGTCCACCCCATGAGTGGCAATGAGCGCAAACGGGTCCACGGCGTTACCCTTGCTCTTGGACATCTTCTCGCCTTTCTCGTCGAGCACGAGTCCATTGACCACCACGTTGCGGTAGGCCAGGTCATCCATGACCAGCGCCGCAATGGCATGCAGGGTGTAGAACCAGCCGCGGGTCTGGTCCACCCCTTCGGCAATGAAATCCCCCGGGAAGTTGCGCTCGAAGGTCTCCTTGTTCTCGAAGGGATAGTGCCACTGTGCAAACGGCATGGCGCCCGAATCGAACCAGACATCGATGAGGTCCTCGACGCGTCGCATGGTACCGCCATCCGGGGCCGGCCAGGTGAGTTCATCCACGAACGGACGATGCAGATCCACGTCGGCATCGTCATCCGGAAGTTGCCCCGGGCACTTCTCCCGCAATTCAGCAATCGAACCGATGACCTCGATGTACTCCGAGTCGGGGGCGTCCGACTGCCATATCGGCAGCGGCGTTCCCCAGTAGCGACGACGGCTGAGCGCCCAGTCCACGTTGTTCTTGAGCCAGTCCCCGAAACGACCCGTTCCGATGCTTTCGGGTTGCCAGTTGATCTGGTCGTTGAGCGCCATGAGGCGGTCCTTGATGGCAGTGGTACGGACAAACCAGCTGTCCACCGGGTAGCTCATCAGGGGCGTGCCCTTGCGCCAATCGTGGGGATAATTGTGCAGGTAGGTTTCGTGGCGGTACATCAAGCCGCGGTCGTAAAGGTCCCGGGAAACGACCTTGTCCGCCTCCTTGAACCAGAGGCCCGAAACCAGACCGAAGCCTTCACGGAAGTGCCCGTCCGGCTGCAAGGCATTGAGCATGGGCAGACCCATCTTCAGACCGGTCTCGTAATCTTCAGCGCCGAAGGCCGGCGCGGTGTGGACGAGGCCAGTACCATCCTCGGTGGACACGTAGTCGGCCGGGACGATCTGCCAGGCGTTTTCCGTGCCTTCGGCGCCGACAAAGAAGTCGAACAGCGGCTCATAGCGATTGCCCAGCAACGTCTCCCCTTTCATTAGCTCAAGGATCTCGTACTCCTCCTTGATGACCGCCAGTCGCGCCTTGGCCAGGATCAGTTCATGCGAACCAATATCCTCCGTGGTCAGACGGATCCGGACGTAGTCGATCTTCGGGCCGCAGGCAATGGCCGCGTTGGAAACGGTGGTCCATGGCGTCGTGGTCCAGGCCAGATAATACAGGTCCGGGCTCTCGATCGAGCGGAAGCGGGTATAGATGCTGGGATCCTGGACTTCCTTGTACCCGAGGCTCACCTCATGTGAGGAGAGAACGGTTCCCGATCCGGGGCTGTACCACTGGATCTTGAAGCCTTTGTAGAGATATCCCTTTCGGTACATCTCCTTGAGCAGCCACCAGACGCTCTCGATGTACGTGGACTTGAAGGTGATGTAGGGATCGTCCAGATCCACCCAGTATCCCATGCGGGTGGTCAGTTCGTCCCAAAGGCCCTTGTAGCGTAGTACGCTTTCGCGACATGCGGCATTGTATCGGGCAATTCCATACTCCTCGACCTGGTGCCGCCCCTCCAGGCCCAGTTCTTTCTCGACCTCGATCTCTACCGGCAGACCGTGCGTGTCCCACCCTGCTTTGCGGTCCACCCGGAATCCCTGCATGGTCTTGAACCGGCAGAAAATGTCCTTGATGGTCCGGGCCATGACGTGGTGGATGCCCGGCTTGCCATTGGCCGTGGGAGGCCCCTCATAGAAGGTGAAGGACGGGGCACCGTCCCGCTGGGCCAGACTCTGCTCGAAAATGCCCTCCTTTTGCCAGAAAGCCAGGATGTCCTGTTCGGTCCGGTTGGCGTCGAGGTCCTTGAATTCGGGGAACGACATGCGTGCAGGCGTAGTCTTCGTGCGGGAAATCGGGCCGGCGCCGGGTGTCCGACGGACCGGTAGGGAAAGCCTGTAAGATAGCGATACGGGGCCGAACGAGGAGCATCTGCCACGGAAACCCGGCGCCGGCCTCGGCCGAATTACAGGATTCCTCAAATACCCCGCGCCTACAGCGTGGGCACCACCGCCTCCAGCAGACGGCACAGCAGATCAGAAGCCCGGGCCGCAGCGGCCAGCACGTCATCGATAGAGATGGGTAGAAGGTTGTTGGGGTCGCACTCATCCGTTATGACGGAGAAGGCCAACACCTTGATTCCCATATGGTTGGCGGCCAGCACCTCCGGAACGGTGCTCATCCCGATGACCGACGCTCCCATGCGTTGCAGCATGCGGTACTCCGCCCGCGTTTCCAGGTTGGGACCCACCACAGCGGCATACACGCCCTCATGCATCGATACACCCAAGGCCTCGGCCGCCTGGCGCGCTTTTCGGCGCAGTGGCGCGGGATAAGGATCTGACATATCGGGAAAACGGGGACCCCAGGAATCGTGGTTGGGTCCCTCCAACGGATTGTGGCTCATCAGATTGATGTGATCCTCAATGAGCATGATGTCGCCCGCCCGGTGCTGTGGAAGCAAGCCACCACAGGCATTGGATATGACCAGCGTCCGGACACCGAGTTCGCCTAGCACCCGGACGGGAAGGGTCACTTGTTTTGCGGAATAGCCTTCGTAGATGTGAGCCCTGCCTTTGAGCGCCAGGACCGGACGCCCGGCCAACGTGCCTTTGATCAGCAACCCAGCGTGGGATTGAACCGTGGAGACCGGAAACCCCTCGATCTCCTCATACGGAATCTGATCATGCACCTCGATGATGCGGGATAGCCCATCCAAACCTGTACCAAGGATGATGCCCAGATCTGGCAGCTCGTCCAAGCGCTGACGCAGGAAAGCAGCTGCCTGACGCACAGCATCAACATGGGTATCCTGTCGATCCATCAGCGATCGTCCGCGTCCTGTTCCTCATCGAGACCCTTCAGGATCTCGTGGATCTTCCGGATCTCGTCATCTGCCGAGTCCTCCGGAAGACGGGATCCGTCCTGACGTATCGGCCGATCCTCGTCCTCCTCATCCCCCGCTGATTCAAAGACAGGGGTCACCTTCCAACCCGGAGAGGCATCCCGCAGATCGTCTTCTTCTTCCTCGTCATAATCATCGTCATCATCATCGCCTTCGTCGTCGTCCCAATCCTCCTCATCATCCTCATCGTCCAAATCATCCTCATCCTCGTCCTCTTCGTCATCATCCCAATCCTCCTCTCCCTCCTCATCGTCTTCGTCGTCCTCATCATCCTCCCACTCCTCTTCATCCCAGTCCTCTTCTTCGTCTTCCGAAGACGCCACAGCATCGTCTCCCGCCTCGGTGCTTTCGGTGTCCGATGCATGTCCGTCATCCGACCACGCGTCCTTTGCTTCGGTGGTGTCTTCCTCCGCCGTCTCCGCGCCCCAGGTCTCATCCCTCAATTCCTTGTCCGAAGGCGTTGCGGCCATCGGCTGGGCGGCATCTTCCTCGCGGAACATCTCGATTTCCTTGCGGGGACCCCCGGCGGCCAGCGTCCGCTCTCCCGTGTCGGTTTCATAGTGGCGCAGCATTTCCATCTCGGAAACAAGGAACGAGCGCAACTTGGCCACGATCTCCTGCTGGCGAACCGCATATCGCGCCGTTTCCCGCTTGACCTCCAAGCGATTGGTATCCGCCTCCCGCTGCAGGCTCACGATGCGGTTCTCGGCTTCCTGCAGCATATCAGCTGCTTTGCGTTCGGCGCTCTCGATGGTCTGACGGGCACTCGAACGCGCCGTCTGGAGCGCTTCTTCGAGCGCTTCCTCGACCTTCATGTAGTGCTCGAGCTTGAGCTGCTGTTCGTTGATTTTGTCCTGGGCCCTGCGCAGGTCGTCCACGAGTTCCTGCCAGCCGGTGGCCACAACCTGCAGGAAGGACTCCACTTCTTCGGGATCATAGCCCCGGAATGTGCGGGCAAACTCCTGTTTGCGGATATCCAGCGCCGAAAGCTTCATGGTCCGTGCGAGTAGGATGGGAATCGGTATCAGGTCCCGGAAGATAGGGAATCAAGCAGGCAATACCGCACCAGAAACCCTCCATACTGCAGCAGAATCACATTCCTTTCAGCGCGATCCGAAGATGGCGCTACCGATGCGGACGTGGGTAGCTCCCTCCTCGATGGCCACTTCGAAGTCGCCGCTCATACCCATCGAAAGCAGGGGCTGCCCAACTGCCAGGCGGTCGGAAATGCTGTCTCCCAAGCGCCGCAACAGGGCCAACTCGCCCCGCACTGCTTCGGGATCCTCTACCGGAGAAGCCAGGGTCATCAGGCCCGAGAGCCGTATGCGATCCAACGGCTGCAGTCGGTCCACGAGCGCATCGAGGTCGGCCGGCTCGACACCGAATTTGGAGGCTTCACCCGAGACGTTGACCTGGATCAGGCACGCCAGATGGGCATCCGTTGCCTCCAACCGCTTCTGCAATTCCTGTCCCAGACGCTCACTGTCCAGGGCATGGAACAGGTCTATCCGACCGGCCACTTCCCTGGCCTTGTTGCGCTGCAGATGTCCAATAAGATGCCACCGGATCGGAAACGTATCACTCCCGCGTCCCAACGCATCCATCTTGGCCACAAGCTCCTGCACCTTGTTCTCGCCGAAGTCCACCTGCGCCAGGCTCGAGACAGCTTCGATATCGGGCACTGGGAACGTCTTCGAAACGGCAATCAGGGTGACCTCCGAAGGCGCCCGACCGGCCCGGGAGGCCGCCGCATGGATGCGCGCCTTCATGGCTTCGAGGCGTTCCTGGAGTTGTGCATTCATTGGGTGCCGGGGTTCAGACTTCGCTTCGCAGGACATCCAGGGCACTGCGGTCATAGACACCGCGCGAGTTGAGGTGCCCGATGACGAGGGTCAACACGACCACGGACGCCATGATGATCCCGACCGAGGCAAAAGGGACACTCAGGGGCGCGTCGAAGACGAAGATCGAGATGGACCAGCCCGCTGCCAGTGCAAGAAGGATGCCCGTCAAGGACGCGGCGAAGCCCAGGACGAGGTACTCCACCGACATGATGCGCAACACGGTCTTTCGCGATGCGCCGAGCGTCTTCAGGAGAACACTTTCCTCGATACGCTGGAATCGACTGATCAACACGGCCCCTGCCAGGACGATCATCCCCGTGAGTACCGAGAACAACGCCATGAAACGGGCCACGAAAGCAATCCGCGAAAAGATGGCTTCAAAGGTGTTCAGGATCAGAGACAGGTCAATGGCACTGACGCTCGGCAGCTGCCGGACCACAGCGCTTTGGACCTGGGCGGATTGTGCCTCCGTGTCGGTCCTCGTCATGATCACATGCATGGCCGGAGCGGCATCCAGGGATCCAGCCGGGAAAACGACGAAGAAGTTGGTCTGCATGCGTCGCCAGTCCACCGTCCGGATGGACCCTACCACCGTCGGTACCAGGATACCCTGGATATCGAATACGATGGAGTCTCCGATGTCCACTGCGAGTTCGTTGGCCACATCCTGTTCCACGGAAACCGGGATGGCCCCCTCGCCCGACCATGCGGGCGTGAAAATGCCCGAAACAAGGGTTTCCGAATCCGTCAGATGGTCCCTGAAGGTTGAGCGGTATTCCCTGCGGTGGGCCCATGTGGCACGGGCCGTGGAATCCTCCCGCAACTCCTGTACCGTGCGGTCCCCCACTGCGTGGATGCGCATGGTCACGATGAGTGTCTGCTCCAGGATCGGCAAACCCTGCTCCATGACCACTTGCCGGACAGGCTCCACTTGGGCCGGCTGGATATCGTAGAATATCAGATTCGGGCGATTCGTATCCCCGGCTACGGTGATCTGGCTGACCAGGGTGTCCTCGCTGACCAGCATCGTGGTAACCAAGAACGTCCCCAGCCCCAGGGCGAGCATCATGGTCAGCGTCTGATTGTTCGGTCGGTGCAGATTGGCTATGCCCTGCTTGATCGTGTACGAGACGCCCACCGGTGGGCGACGGGACAGAACAGCCATGAGAAGACGGGCCGTTCCGGCCAACAACAGGAACACGATCAGGATGGCCCCTGCATATCCCAGACCCATGCCAACGGAAGGCGCCTGGGCCACGGCAAAACCGGTCGTTCCGAGACCGATGACACCGACGGTTGCCCACCAGGCCCATCCCTTGCGCCGCGGTCCCGTCTCAACGCCGGAGCGCAGCGCCATGAGGGGCGACACGTCCCGCAATGAAAGCAGAGGCAACAGGGCGAAGAGCAACGTCACACCCAACCCGATTCCGGAGCCCATGAATACGGCCGGCCAGGACACCCGGAAGTCCACATCCACAGGAAGGAAGTCGGCCAGGACCTGCGGGATGAGG
This sequence comes from Bacteroidota bacterium, assembly GCA_027620595.1. Lineage (GTDB taxonomy): Bacteria > Bacteroidota > Rhodothermia > Rhodothermales > UBA10348 > JAAZVD01. The sequence continues at coordinate 15,277 of JAQCDI010000005.1, forward strand.
GTCTGAATCAGGACGCCAAGGCCGCTTCCCAGGAATGCTCCAAAAAGGCCCATGCCTGCGGCCTGGAAAACATAAACCCACACCGTGGAGCGGACGGACGCGCCGTAGCATCGAAGCACGGCGATGGTCTGGATCCGCTGCCGGACATACACGCTGATGGATGAAGCCACACCGAGGGAACCGAGCAACAAGGCGGTGAAGCCCACGAGACCAAGAAAGCGGTACAGGTTCGTCAGGGCTGCATTCCAGTTCTCCCGCTCCTCTTCGACGGTGTCCGTACCCACACGGTAGCCGCGCAATTCCGACTGAAGGGGCTCGATGGCCGCGTCCGCGTCCCGTTCGTCCTCAAATCGGAAGTAGACCTCGTAGTCGGCCCGGCTTCCGGCAGCCAGCAGCGTGGTGTCCAGACGTGCCAGAGGCACATAGACCCGTGGACTGAACAACATCACCGCCGCCGATTCCCGCGGGGTCTGCAAGAGGCGTCCCTCCACCCTGTAGTCCATGCCGCCGATACGCATCGAGTCTCCGATGACGATGTCGTACTGCTGCATCAAGGTGCCGTCGATCAGCGCGCCGCCGCTCTCCAGATACGATGTGGCCGCTTCAGGCGGATCGGTTTCCACGGCACCGTAGAACGGGAAGCCTTCCTGATTGCCGCGCACGGTAACCAGGCGGGAAGAACCCGTGCGGGGAAAGAAGGCCATCGAGGCAAACGACGTCCGGCGGGACTGGGTGCCGCCAAGGGAATCGATGATGGCCTCCACCCGCTCGTTGAACGGGCTTCCGCTTTCGAGACTCAAGTCGGCCCCCAGAAGCGTGCGGGCCTCCTGGTCTATGGCTGCCTTCAGATTGTCCCCGAACGAGTTGATGGACACCAGGGCCGCCACGCCCAGGACCATCGAGGAAACAAACAGGAGCAATCGGCCCCGGTTGCCCCGGGTATCCCGGGCTGCAAATCGCCAGATCCAACGATCCATGTCAGCCCTCCATGGCGGCCAGGGCGGTGGCGGTCCGCGTGTCGCTCACCACCTTTCCACCGTGCAAACGGATGATCCGATCGGTCATGGCCGCCAGATCGAGGTCGTGCGTTACGAGTACGAGCGTCGTTCCTGCCTCCCGATTGAGGCGGAACAACAGATCCACCACATGCTCCCCGGTCTCTGAATCCAGGTTGCCGGTCGGTTCGTCGGCAAACAGGATATCCGGGCGGTTGATGAACGCCCTGGCAAGTGCTACACGTTGCTGTTCTCCTCCGGAGAGCTGGGCCGGAAAGTGGTCCATGCGATCTCCGAGTCCCACATCGGCCAACAGGGCGGCAGCTTCGGGGCGTGCGTTGTTTCGGCCCCGCAGTTCGGCCGGGACCATCACATTCTCGATGGCGGTGAGCGTCGGAATGAGTCGGAAGGACTGGAACACAAAACCGACATGCTCATTGCGCACGGCTGCCCGTTCATCCTCGGACAACGAACCGAAAGGATGCCCGCACAGTGTAACGTTGCCCGAGGAGGGTGCGTCCAAGCCGGCACACAGACCCAGCAACGTGGTCTTGCCGGAACCGCTGGGCCCCACAATGGAACACGTGTCCCCCGTTGCAAGGGCGAATCCCACGCCTTCCAGTACCGTCAGGGAACGCTGTCCACACTGGTAGGTCTTCGTCAGGTCGGCGACCTGCAGTACTTCATTCTTCCCGTTTGTCATGCTCAAAGCTGTTTCTGGATCTTCACGATGGAGCGCGCTCCTGCTGTCACTCCTGTTGCTGGCCGCCGCCGGATGCGGAACGCCTGCTCCGGACAATGGTGCCGTTTCCCCGGCTGAAGACAGCCCGGCGGTCGAAACGCAGCCTGCGGTATCGGATCCCGCTCCGGCGGCGGCCCGGATCCTGTTCCTTGGAGACAGTATCACGGCCGGCTATGGGATCGACCAGATGGAGGCTTTCCCGGCACTCGTTGGGATGCAGTTGACCCGGGAGGGTTACAGCGTCCAGGTGGTGGACGCCGGTGTTTCGGGAGACACCAGTTCGGGAGGGCTCAACCGGCTGGATTGGCTGCTCCAGAACCGTGTAGACATCCTGGTTCTGGAATTGGGCGGCAACGATGGCCTGCGGGGTATCGACCTCACGCTGACCCGTTCCAACCTGGGCTCCATCATAGAGCGTACCCGCGCCACATGGCCCGGTGTCGACGTGGTCCTGGTCGGCATGCAGGTCCCGCCGAATCTGGGCGCGGAATACACATCCACCTTTGCCAACATGTACCCCGAACTGGCACAGGGGTACGACACCGTGTTCGTCCCCTTCGTCGGCAGCTCCTTCGAGGATATTCTTCATCTGCTGCAGAATGACGGCATCCATCCCACGGCTGAGGGGCACGCCCTCATCGCGGACAAGGTAGGGGCGGCCGTGGAGCCGCTTGTCCGGAAGAGACATGCTGCAGAGGGCTGAAAAGCGAAGGGGGACGCCCTACCCGGACATCCCCCTTCCCAGAGATGTGCACGCTGTGCCGACCTACAACGCCTTGACCTCGTTGGTCACCTTGACGATGGACTCCTTTGCATCACCGAAGAGCATCTGCGTGTTCGGCTTGTAGAAGAGTTCGTTGTCCACCCCGGCGTATCCCGGACGCATGGAGCGCTTGAGCACGATAGCAGTGGAGGCCTGATCCACATTCAGGATCGGCATACCGTAGATCGGGCTGGCCTTGTCATGACGTGCTGCAGGGTTTACCACGTCGTTGGCCCCGATAACCACGGCCACATCCGTGGTCTCGAACTCGGCGTTGATCTCGTCCATCTCGAAGAGCTGGTCGTAGGGCACGTTGGCCTCGGCCAGCAATACGTTCATGTGGCCCGGCATGCGACCGGCCACAGGATGCACGGCAAACTTGACCTCGACATCCTTCTTGGCCAGTTCCTCGGCCAATTCCCGGACGGCGTGCTGCGCCTGCGCAACGGCCATGCCGTACCCCGGCACGAAGATGACCTTGTTGGCGTAGCTCAGCAGGATGGCCACGTCATCGGCCGATGTGGAGTTCACGGTCAGTCCCTCGGACGAAGCGGAGGGGCCAGAACCCGATCCAGCATCACCTCCGAAGCCGCCTACGAGTACGTTGAAGAGCGAGCGGTTCATTGCCTCGCACATGATGTTCGTCAGGATCAGTCCCGAAGCACCGACCAGAGCTCCTGAAACGATCAGGGCCGTGTTGTCCAGCACGAATCCCGTTGCGGCTGCTGCCATCCCCGAATAGGAGTTGAGCAGTGCCACCACCACCGGCATGTCCGCTCCCCCGATGGGAATGACAAGCAGGATGCCGAGGAGCGCACCGGCAATGGCAATCACGATGCCGGCTTCCACCATGGGTGTCAAGACCAGGCCGGTGCCACCGATGGCATCCATGTTCATGGTCATCCAGGCAATGGCGCCGATGGCAGCCGCTACGAACAACAGCGTCAGGAACCGCATGCCGGGAAAGGACATCGGATTGCCCGAAATGCGTTCGGACAGCTTGCCGAAAGCCACGAACGAACCCGTGAATGTGACCATCCCGATCAGGATGGACAGGGAGATTGTCACGGCGTCTACGCCATCCAGCGGTTCAGCCAATCCCCCACTGCTTACTTCTGCAAGGATCTTGGCTATTTCGGCGCCGGCCACCAAGGCAGAGGCAATTCCCCCGAATCCGTTGAAGGCAGCCACGAGCTCCGGCATGCCGGTCATTTCGACCCGTTTGGCCAGCAAAGCGCCTATGCCGCTGCCAATCACAACGCCTGTGATCATCTGGATCGGTGTCAGGATCTGATGCAGGAAAAGCGTGGCAACTACAGCCACCAGCATGCCCAACGCGGCCAACTGGTTGCCTTTCCGCGCCGTGGCAGGAGACTGCAGGCGCTTCAGTCCATAGATGAACATGATGGCCGACACGAGATAGGCGATTTCAATCAGGTTCTGCTTCATCGGGAAATATCTAATGTGGAATGAGAGGTGCGCGGAGGGTCCGGGCTGTCCCGGCCCGTCTCGACGGTTCGCCTACTCTTTTTTCTTGAACATCTGCAGCATGCGGTCCGTGACCATGAAGCCGCCGACCACGTTGATCGTGGCAAAAATCAGGGCAGCCACTCCGACGTACACGGCCCACGGGTCGTCCACCATACCGGCCACGACCAGTGCCCCGACGATGGTGATGCCCGAGATGGCATTCGATCCGGACATGAGTGGTGTATGCAGTGTCTGCGGCACTTTGCTGATGACCTCACTCCCGATGATGGACGCGAGGATGAAGATGATGAGATTGTCTAGCATCGCGTTGCGTTGTTGGGTTTCGGGATGGAAATCAGGAAAGCAGGGACTTGACGCGCGGGTGCACCACCTCTCCGCCACGTGTCACGCAGGATCCGGTGAACACTTCGTCCTCTTCGTTGGGCTTGAAGCCGTTCTCGTCCGTGAAGTCCTGGAGCATGGCGAGCAGCGTTCGGGCGTAGAGCTGACTGGCATGCACACTCATGTCGGATGTCAGGTCTTTCGTTCCGACGATCGTCACGCCATGGCGCACAACCGTTTCACCAGGAACCGTAAGGGCGCAGTTGCCACCGTTGGCCGCCGCCATGTCCACGATGATCGAACCTTCGGCCATGGCCTGGACAGCTTCCTCGCTGATCAACAGCGGGGCTTTCCGGCCCGGAATGAGCGCGGTTGAAATGACGACATCCGACTTGCCGATGAATGGCACCAGAAGCCCTACCTGCTGCTTGGCCTTCTCGTCGGCCAGCGCTTTGGCGTAACCGCCAGAGTCGCTGCTGTCCTGGCCTTCAAGTTCCAGTTCCACGAACGCCGCTCCGAGGCTCTGGACCTCCTCCTTGACCGCTTCGCGGATATCGTAGGCGGACACTTTGGCGCCGAGACGCCGCGCTGTGGCTATGGCCTGCAGACCGGCCACACCCGCACCCAGCACAAGCACATTGGACGGGCGAACCGTGCCTGCAGCCGTTGTGAGCAGCGGGAAGAACTTGGGCAGCAAGGTGGACGCCAGCAGGACGGCACGGTATCCAGCGATGGAGCTCAGCGCGGAGAGGGCGTCCATTTTCTGGGCCCTGGAAATCCTCGGCACCAGCTCCATGGAAAGCGCTGTCGTACCGCGCGCGGCCACTGTCTTGGAAATGGCGGGTTCGTCCAGCGGGGACAGGAATCCGATGTAGGCTCCCCCCTGCTTCATCATCGGAATCTCGTCCGACGACGGGGGTCGCACCTTGACCAGGATGTCCGCTCCGAAGGCTTCCTCCCGGGAGGCCAAAGTGGCGCCGACAGCCGTATAGGCATCATCGGCGTAGAACGCTTCGGCACCAGCACCGCGCTCGACAAGAACAGTGGCGCCGGCTTTGGTCAGACGGGCAACGACCTCCGGGATCAGCGCAACGAGGCGCTCTCCGGCCATGGTCTCTTTCACAACTCCGATGGTATAGGGCATGATGTCAGGTTCGATGTGCCGGGTCGAATAAAGTTGTGACCTATATAAGACGGCCACTCCGACAGCGCAACGCATCGATCCCTGTCACATCCCGGCAGGAAAACCCCTACAACTTCTCCCCTACGGAGTTACTGGGCGTACCCCGGTGTTTCCCTACCCGTTCTTTGCTTCGAACTGCTCCATGAAAGAAGCCAGCGCCGCTACTCCTTCCCTGGGACACGCGTTGTAGATGGAAGCACGGATACCGCCCACACTCCGGTGTCCTTTCAGGGAGACGAGTCCCTCCTTCTTGGCTTCGGCAATGAAGCGGGCCTCGAGCTCTTCACTAGGCAATCGGAACGTCACATTCATGTTGGAGCGGCTCTCCTTGCGGGCGTGACCGCGATAGAAGTCGGTGGCGTCGATCCTGTCGTAGAGGACTGCCGCTTTCTCGTCGTTGCGTCGTTTCATGTCCACCAGGCTTCCTCCCTCCTTGATCCAGCGCAGCACCTTCTCGATCATGTAGACAGCGAAGACGGGAGGCGTGTGGAACAGGTCCTCGGCGTGGGTTCGGTAGTCCAGCATGGTCGGCAATCCTGCAGGAATCCGGTCAAGGAAAGACTGACGAACCAGAACGACCGTCGCGCCAGCCGGACCGATATTCTTCTGGGCTCCTGCATAGATCAGATCATAGCGCTCCATGTCCATGGGTCGGGACAGGAAGTCGCTCGATGCGTCGCACAGCAGCGGTATATCGATCTGCGGGTCGTCCGCAAACTGGGTACCGTAAATCGTATTGTTCGATGTTATATGGACCCAGGGGGCATCACCGCTCACGTTCCAGGTGGACGTGGGCGGGATATGGTCGAATGCCGAATCCCCGCTCGTTGCCGCGATATGCGTGGCGCCAATGCGCTTGGCCTCCGCATAGGCCTTCTTGGCCCAGGAACCGGTCAGGACATAGTTGGCCGTTTCACCGGGACGCATGCCATTGAGGGCAGACTGGTAGAACTGCAACGATGCTCCTCCCTGCAGGAACAGGATGTGCCAATCCTCTCCCAAACCCAGCAGGTCACGAAAATGCTGACGGGTTGCTTCCGCCACCGCCGTGTACTGGGAGGATCGATGGCTGATTTCCATTATGGAAGCGCCTGCGTCCTTGTAGACCAGCATTTCGTCACGGGCTTCTTCGAGGGCGGAAACCGGAAGGGTGCCGGGACCTGCAGAGAAATTGTAGATGCGTTCCATATCGGTTGGAGGATTCAGTGTGGGTCCGCGGACCTCTGGATTCAGAGCTCAATCAGGGAAACGGCAAGGATGTCAGGCTGCGAAGCGATCCGGTCCACCACGGAATTATCCTGGAAGCCGTCAAAACGAATGTAGGCACAAGCGGCTCGCGCTTCCTCGAAGACCACGTTCTCCATTTCGTGCACGTTCCAGTTGGCCACGGAAATCTCGTTGAAGACCCGCGCGAGCACCCCGACCTTGTCCAGGTGACGAACCGTAAGTTGATGCGTGGCAGGAGTTTTCGTTGCCAGGTTCACGCAATTGGCCACCTCGCCCGTAGCCACGTAGGACACGATGATCCGGGCAGCCTCCATGGCGATGGCTTCCTGGGCCTGCTCGGTGGACGCACCGATGTGATGTGTAAGATAGACCGAAGGATGTGCTGCCAGCGGATGCTCAAACGGCCCGCCCTTGCCCGCCGGCTCATTCGAGAAGACATCCAGGCCGGCCCGGATACCCTTCGTTTCCATGGCTTCCAAGAGCGCCGCTTCGTCGACGACCGAAGCCCTGGTGGTGTTGATGAAGAAGGCGCCGGGCCTCATGGCAGCAAAGAAGTCCCGATCGGCCAAACCTGCGGTTCCGGCAGCGGAGGCCACGTGAAGCGTGACAGCGTCCGACTGGCGAGCCACCTCTGCGGGCGACGCCGCATGCCGAACGCCGAGCTCAGCTGCCGCTGCCGGCGTAAGCGAGCGACTCCAGGCCACGATGTCCATGTCGAGGGCTTTGGCCCGACGGATCACTTCCCGGCCGATGTTTCCCGTTCCGATTACTCCCAGCGTGCGTCCCTTCAGGCCTTGTGCTTCCGAAAAACCAGCCTTGTTCCATTGTCCGGCGCGCGCCATGGACACGTTGTCAGGAATGGATCGATCCAGGGCCAACAGCAGGCCGATGGTCAATTCAGCTACCGCACATGCGTTCTTGCCCGGGCAATTGGCCACGAAGATGCCCAGCCCGGACGCGGCGGAAACATCGATGGTGTCATACCCGGCGCCTGCCCTGACAATCAGCTCCAGGGACGGTGCGGCGCTCATGTCCGCCTCGGTCACCTTGGTGGATCGAACCACAAGGACCTTCGGTTTCAATTCGGCCAACGCAACCGTGAGCTCATCCCCTTTCAGGGTGGGACGGTTCTCGATGGTACATCCGGCCGCTACAAGACGGGCTACGACCGATTCAGAAAGGGCATCTGCGAGGAGGACATTCATCGGGACGGGGAGAAAAGGTTGGCGGACGTCAGAACAAATGGATCAGCAAGCCGCTGCGCAACTTGGGCTCGAACCATGTGGATTTGGGCGGCATGAGCAGTCCGGCGTCGGAAACCTGCACGAGCTCTTCGATGCTTGTGGCAACCATGGAGATGGCCATCTGGGCTTCCCCGCTGTCCACCCGCTTCTCCAGTTCGGCCGTCCCCCGGATGCCCCCCACAAAATCGATGTTGGCATCCGTTCGGGGATCCGTGATACCCAGGAGCGGCTCGAGGATGTGTTCCGAGAGCCGGCTCACATCCAGACGATCCACCACTTCGGGGCCTTTGGCCTCAGGCAACGTCATGCCGTACCACGCTCCATCCAGGTACAGGCAGATATCCCCCCTGTGCTGCGGGACCGGGTCCGATACCGGGGTAAGGCCGAACCGCTCCTGAAGCCGCCCCAGGAAAGTCCCTGGACTTCCCGGCAAACGGAAAATGAGCCGGTTGTAGGCCAGGATGGCCATGTCTCCCATGGGAAAAAGTACCGCCGGGAAGAATCGCACCTCGTGTTCTCCCGCCAACCCGGCCGCTGCCCGGCTGGCCGCTTTGCAGCGATGATGTCCGTCGGCCACGTAGAGGTGGTCAATCTCTACAAACATGTCGACCAGTGCGCCGGGCTGCAAAACCCGCCAGATGGTGTGCCTGACGCCATCATCGGCTGTCAGGTCATACAAGGGCTCCATTTCCATGGTGGCCGAAATGACCCGCGCTACCCCTGGGTGATCCTTGAAGGTCAGCATCACCGGCTCGGCATGCGCCCGTTGCTCGAGGATGTGGCGCGTCCGGTCGTCCTCCTTGACAGGCCGGGTCAATTCATGCTTGAGGATGACATCATTGTCGTAGTCATCAACGGACACGCATCCGAAAATACCGGTCTGTGCTCGCCCCGCCATGATCAGGCGATAGACGTACAGGGACGGAAGGGCTTCCTGCAGGCTGTCATTTCCTGAGGCAAAAGCCGAGAGATTATCCGCTCCCGTGGCATATACCAGGTCGTCATGCTCGTCCACACCCTCGGGAAGGTCGATCTCCGGTCGGATGATGTGGAGGAAGCTGGACGGTTTACCATGGGCCAGCTGCCGGGCTTCGGCCGTGTTGATGACGTCGTATGGGACGCAGGCCACTTCGGCCGCTTTGCCGGGCACGGGACGCAGGGCGCGGAACGTGTGGATATGAGCCATGGAACTGCGGTTTGAGGATGGAGCCGTCCATTGGATGTCGGCAGCACGCCCCTGACATCGGATTCCGTTGAGGTCGTGTGCTCGATCCGCCGTATATGTTAACAGGCACGCGGAGGCGAATCATCCTGAAGGCCATGAAAAAGACACGAAGCCTTCAGGACCAAAGCGGGTTTATCGGCTTTTTGGGGCCATACGTACTGTTCAAGACCCAGATGAGCTTGTTTCAGACCCGGGATGTCGTATATTCCGTGTTTCATCGCGGGGTGGAGCAGCTGGTAGCTCATCGGGCTCATAACCCGAAGGTCGCAGGTTCGAATCCTGCCCCCGCTACAAGGAAGGGCGCTGACC
>JAQCDI010000240.1 GCA_027620595.1 Bacteroidota bacterium
GTGCAGGAGGCTGCGACGGGAGGGGACGCGGAGCAGAAGCCTGCGAAGGACTTGGACGGGGTGCCGGGGCCTGTGGCGGCGCGGGCGTCGGATCCGTTTCGCCCCGGAGGATGCGACCGATTTCTCCGAGCGCTGTCTGCAGGTCGTCGGGTACTTCGTCGGGCGATGCGCCCTCCTGCTCGGGGAATCCGCCCTGCTGCTGCTTCCGCTTGGAGGCCACAGCCTGGAGGATGTAAATGGCCAGGATGGCCAGCCAGAACAGGAAATCGAGATCCATGCCGGAACGAAGGTGTGTTGGGGATCGAAAGCGTCCCGGCCATCAGGGTTCCGTATCTGTGGCAGCGAGGATGTCCAACACCCGACGATTGGCCCGCGGGAACGCATAGTCCGCAAATTCCTCCCGTGCGATCCAAGCGTGGGGCGCCTCGGCGTTGGACAAGGGCGGGCCCGACAGGGCGCAGGAAAACGCGTGAAGGGTGATGCGGAAGTGGGAATAGGCGTGGTCGATGCGCGCAATCGGCGCCACGGGTTGGACCATCATTCCGGTCTCTTCGAGTACTTCGCGGCGGCACGCATCCGCGGGCGACTCCCCGGGTTCGACCTTCCCCCCTGGAAATTCCCACAGGCCTCCGAGCATGGCTCCAGCGTCCCGCTGCTGGATGTAAATGCGTCCCCGCTCGTCCTGGATGATGCCCACCGCGATATCGTGATGCGGGATGGGTCGGGCCTTCTTCTTGACCGGGAAGTCCTCCTGCCGGCCAGAGGCGGCGGCCTCGCACCCGATCTGCAACGGGCAGGACGCGCACTCCGGACGACGGGGCGTGCAGACCAGCGCGCCGAGCTCCATGAGCGCCTCGTTGTGCCGGCCGGGATCCTCCGGGTCGAGGAATTCCATGGCCAGCTGTTGCAGTGCCCTTCGTGCTGCGGCCGTGTGGACCGGCTCTTCGATGCCGGCCAAACGGGTCAATACCCGGATGACGTTGCCGTCCAGGACAGGATGAGGCAGGCCGAAGGCCATGGAAGACACCGCAGCCGCTGTATACGGGCCCACCCCGGGAAGGGAGAGCCAATCCTCATACGTACGCGGCAGCGAGCCGTCGAAGCGGTCCATGACCTGGCGCGCCGCCCGGTGCAGGTTGCGGCACCGGGAATAATAGCCGAGGCCCTCCCATAGGCGGAGGACCTCGTCGAGATCGGCCTCGGCCAGGTCCTTGACCGATGGAAAACGCCCAACAAATGCCGTGAAATAGGGCAGACCCTGTTCGACGCGTGTCTGCTGCAGGATCACCTCGGACAGCCACACATGCCAGGGCTGTCGATCCGTCCGCCAGGGCAGAGCCCGCTGATTCCGGGAGAACCATGTGCCCATTTGATGGCGCAGGGCCTGGAAAGCGACTTCGTCCGGTGGGGACATGGAAGGGAAGGGCTGTTCGACGAAACGGAAGGTCTGACCATCGGTTAATCGGGCAAGACGCCGTCCCCATGATCCGGACCCTCCTACATACCCGACCTGTTCCCCTGGGGATCCTGCTGTTGTGCTTCGCTCTGCAGGCAGTTCTCGGCGTTGCGCCGGCGGCCGGTCAGGACACGCGCGCGGAAGTGGTGCAGCTGTTTGAGCGACTCGGGGAGTCAGATCCCTATGCGACGCGGCCCTGGCCGGAATCGGTGCCCCGGCCGGGCAATCATGCCCGGTGGCAGGATCTGCTCTTGACCTGGTATCAGTCCGATGCCCGGTTCGGCGCCCGGATCGATGCCGTGCGCGACGAGGGGGATACCTTGCTCGTGAACGTGACTACAGGCCCGCATGTGTCGCTGGCCTCGGTGGATATCCGGACGGACGGGGCGCTTGGGGTTCCTGTCGAGCAACTTGCGGCCCGGTGGGAAGGACGAGCGGCATCCGAAGAGGAGATCTCCCGCCTTGCGGCTGCCTTGCTGGAGCAGATGACGGCCGAAGGCTATCTCGGTGCGCGGGTTTCCGTGGTGCACATGACGCCCGGCCCTTCGGGTCTGTCGGTTCAGATGGCGCTGCATGCGGGGCCGCCCATGCGCCTGGAGGGTGTCCGCCTGGACGGAGACGATCGGACCCGTCAGGCCGCGGTTCTCCGCAGTGCCCAGATGCGGCCGGGGCAGGCGCTGGTGGCGGTGGATCTGGCGTCAATCCGCCAACGATTGTCCGCCACCGGATGGTTCGATCAGATCGGTTCGCCCACCTGGGAATTGAGCGGGGATTCGCTGGCCACGCTGGTCATACCGGTTCGCCCGGCTTCCCCAGGCCAGTTTGACATCTCGGTCGGCTCCCTACCGGGTTCCGGTGGAGCGCGCAATCGATGGGTGGGATCGGGGCACCTCATGTTGCGCAATGCCTTCGGTGCCGGCAGGATGGCCGAGGTCCGGGTCAACCGTTTGCCGGACCAGGCCTCGTCGGCCCTCCTGGCCTTCGAGACTCCAGCCCCCCGGCAGTGGCCGCTCGTCCTGGAAGGGCGGTTCGAGGGATACCAACAGGACTCTACTTTCAACAGGACGCAGGCCTCGGGCGGAATTCTGCTGCGGCTCGATGCCTTTACGCATGTCGGTGGCAGCGCATCCTGGGAGCGCACCAGGGCCGGTCAGGCCGGCGGGCAGTTCCAGGGCAACGGCATCCGGATACCGGACGCCTCCGCACGTTTTGCGGGACTGACTTTCCGCTACCGTCGTCTGGAGCCCGGACGCCAACCCCGAAAAGGACTCGAAATGTCAACCCGTTTGGAAAGGGGAGTCCGCACCGCTCGCACCCGGGGGATTGTCGGTATCGACACGGTGGCCATCCGGCGGAGCGAACCGCGGGAGCGATTGGCCATGCAGTTGGCATGGTGGGGCGCCAACCGCGGCATGTTCGGGCTGGCTGTGGGCGGGGAAGGGCACATGGTCCGGGTGCGCCGCGCCGACGAAAGTGAGCTGATTCCATTGGGTGGCGCCACCTCACTCCGCGGTTATGACGAAGATCGATTCCGGGGAACAGCGGTCGGTCGGGCCTTCGTGGAAGCCCGATTCTACCTGGACGCCGGTTCGCGGGCGTTTGCCTTCTATGACGCCGGTTGGGTGGCTGTGCAGGCGGAACAGGCGGAATCGTTGTCGGACGCCATGCTCGCCGCGGCTGGATTTCATCCCGGATACGGTCTGGGATTCGTATTCTCCACGGCCGCCGGACCGGTGTCCCTTTCGTGGGCGCTCAATCCGGAAGAGCGGCTCCTGGATGGCCGCATCCACATTGCCCTGTCCTTCGGACTCTGATCCATGCAGCGCCCCAAACACCGATTCTACGCCCCTCCCTCCGCCGCTTCCGTCGATCGGGTCATCCTGGGTGAGGAAGAGGCGCGGCATGCCATCAAGGTCCTGCGGTTGTCCGTCGGAGACAGGATCCTTGTAGTGGATGGTTTCGGCGCCACGCACGAAGTGGAGCTCGATGCAGTGTCGGGCAAGCAGGTGGCTGGTCGCATCCTGTCCACCGTACATGAGGCGGGCGAACCGCGCAACCAACTGCATCTGGCACTGGCCGTCCTGCATCAACCGGCCCGCTGGGAGACGTTCCTCGAGAAGGCCGTCGAGTTGGGGTGTACGCGCATCACGCCGCTGGTGACCGAGCGGACGCAGCAGGGGCGCCTCAAGGCGAGGCGATTGGAGAACATCATGGTCAGTGCGCTCAAGCAGTGCGAACGCAGCCGCTTGCCGCAGCTCGACGATCCGATGTCCCTCGAGGCCGTGCTTGCCCTTGATGGGAGCCTGCGCCTGATCTGCCACGAAGCGCTGTCGGACGGCCGCACCCTGGCGGACCTTCTGGCTGGTGTGGACGGACCGCCGGAAGGCCCACGACGGGTATTGATCGGCCCGGAAGGCGGCTTCACGGACGGGGAGGTGGAGCGCGCCCGTCGGGCAAACTGGACGCCGGTGTGGCTGGGTCCGCGTCGGCTTCGGGCAGAAACAGCGGCCATGGTGGCGGCGTCGGTCCTGTCCCAGTGGGATGGTTGAGCCTCCGGAAGGCCGCCAGCGGCTGTGCAGGGTCGTGAATCGTTGGAGAACCTGACGGCGTGATGTACCATCAGTTGATCCCGGGCAAGGAATCATCGTATCTTTCCCGGCTGAAACGCTTTCATGTTCTGCCTCGGGCCCGCGGCAGAACAACCAACGCACAGGATCATGTTTACTTTCCTCATTGTTCTGATTTCCATCATCGCCGTGCTCATGACGCTGGTCGTCCTGTTGCAGAGCGGCAAGGGCGGCGGACTGGCTGGTATTGCTTCCGGCGGCGCCACGACGCAGATCCTGGGCTCACGCCAGGCCCCTGATTTCCTGGAAAAAGCCGCGTGGATCC
>JAQCDI010000241.1 GCA_027620595.1 Bacteroidota bacterium
GATGGCCTATGCCGGAATGACCGGGTACCGGAACGGCATGGGAGGGGAAGTCAAACTCTCTTTCCTGCCCCTGACGCACGTATTTGCGCGGACGCTCTACTACGGTGCCCTGTCCAGAGGTACGAGTCTGTACTTCTCGCATCCCGATCGATTGATTGACGATCTGGCCGATGTGAAGCCCACGGTGGTGGCTTGCGTGCCACGTGTTCTGGAAAAAGTCTATGCCCGGCTCATTGCCCGATCCCGCGAAACGACCGGGGTCAAGGGGCGCATTGCCCGCTGGGGGCTGCGACGGGCGCAGACGGGAACGTCTGCCGGTGGAGCAGGTGGCTTCCTGGCCGATCATCTCGTCTACACCAAATGGCGGGACATCTTCGGTGGCCGCCTGCGGTGGATCATTTCCGGCGGCGCGGCGCTCAGCCCCGAGATCGGCGGCGTTTTCCAGCGGGCCGGTCTGACCATCCTCGAAGGATATGGCCTGACGGAAACCAGTCCGGTCATTGCCTTCAACCGTCCCGATGCCAATCGAATCGGCACGGTCGGTACGCCGCTCGAGGGAGTTGAAGTGCGGATTGCCGAGGACGGGGAGATCCTGACCCGGGGCCCACACATCATGGCCGGCTATTTCCGGGACGAGGAGAAGACAGCGGAGGTCATTTCGGCCGATGGCTGGTTCCATACGGGCGACATCGGACACCTGGATGCGGACGGATACCTTGTGATCACCGATCGGAAGAAGGACCTCTTCAAGCTTTCCACGGGCAAATACGTCATGCCCCAACCCCTCGAGAACAAGCTGGCCGCCGAGCCGCTGATCGACCAATGCGTCGTGGTGGGGAACGGGCACAAATTTGCTGCCGCACTGCTCTTTCCCAATCCTGAACACCTGCGCTCCCTTGCCGCGCACCTCGACATGCCGTCCGGCATGGATCTGACGTCGTTGAGTACTGATCCACGGATCGTGGAGCGCATCCAGCGCCTGATAGACCGTGCCAACGAGGGCATGTCCCCGTGGGGCACCATCAAACGGTTCGTGCTGGTGCCCGAGGAACTGAATATCGAGAACGGTATGCTGACGCCCACCCTGAAGGTCAAGCGCTCCGAGGTGTCGCGACGCTATGCCGACCGGATCGCCGAGCTGTACCGTGACGAGAACGAAGAAGAATCCGACACCCCTGCCCATGCAATCTGACCCTGCCCATCCTCCCGTCGTGCCCTTCCTCCGCGCCGCCGTACTCGGTGCAGGTACCATGGGCGCCCAGATTGCGGCGCATCTGGCCAACGCCGGGGTCCACGTGGATCTGCTGGACATGAAGGCCCGTGAAGGGCATCCGGACGCGCTGGTTTCGGCCGCATTGGGGCGCATGAAGAAGCTCAAGCCGGCTCCGCTTTTCTCCGACGCCGCAACCTCCCGCATCCGGGTAGGCAATTTCGATGACCATTTCCATCGGCTTTCCGAGGTGGATTGGGTCATTGAAGCCGTCGTGGAGCGGGCAGATATCAAACAGAGCCTGTTCCAGCGACTGGAGGCCATCATGGCGCCCCACACGCTGGTCTCATCCAATACCAGCGGCATTCCGATTGCCACGCTGGCCGAAGGCCGCACGGCGTCGTTCCGGTCCCGGTTCATGGGGACACACTTCTTCAATCCGCCGCGCTACCTGGAGCTCTTCGAGCTCATTTCCGGACCGGATACCGCGCCGGAGCACGTGCAGCGGATGGCGGAATTTGCGCGTGTGCACCTGGGGAAAGGTGTGGTCGTGGCCAAGGACTCACCTTATTTCATAGGCAACCGGATCGGCATCTACGCCATGCTGCTCAGCATGAGGGAGAGGGATGAGCACGGTCTATCGATGGAAGAAGTGGATGTGATGAGCGGTGAATTGGTGGGTCATCCGAAATCGGCCACCTACCGCACGGCCGATGTGGTGGGGCTCGACGTCATGAAAGCGGTCATCTCCAATCTTTACGAAGCCGTTCCGGCCGATGAGGAGCGGGACACGTTCCAGGTGTCACCCGAGTTGGAGGATCTGATTGCGCGCGGGCACCTGGGGGCCAAGACAAAAGCGGGCTACTACCGCAAGGTGGACGCTGACATCCGTTCGTGGGACCCGGCGAAGGCCGACTACGTCGAATCCCGGAGCCCCGATCTGCCGAAGCTCAAGAAGCTGATGAAGCAGCCGCTGGCGGAACGCCTGGGCATGCTCTTCGGGATGGACAACCGCACCGGGGAGTCGTTCCGGCGGGTCACCCTCCCTCTGCTGGCCTATGCAGCTCGGCGAATTCCCGAGGTTACGGATGAACCTCTTTCCGTGGACCGTGCCATCCGGTGGGGTTTCGGGTGGGACATGGGGCCGTTCGAAATGTGGGATGCCATGGGTTTCGACGCCGTGCGCCGTCGCATGCAGCAGCTCGGCCTTGCGCTGCCCGACTGGGTCCTGGACATGGATGCAACCGATACGTTCTACAGGAACGAGGGCGGTGGAAGCGCGGTTTTCCGCCCGGCCGATCGCAGCTGGGTGGCAATCCACACACCGGCAGACGAAAGCCTCTTTGTGGCTCATCCTGACCCATTGCGCAAGACGGACGACACCCTGCTGCGCCGACTGACCGACGATGTGGCCATCCTGGAATTCCGGTCCAAGGCCAACACGCTGGGGTCGGACGTGATCGCCGATCTCGTCCACGCTGTCCGATTTGTCGAGGAGGCCCGGGACTTTCGAGGACTCGTCATAGGCAACACCGGCACGCACTTTTCTGTGGGGGCGAACCTCCTGGAAGTGGGCACGGCGCTGCTCCTGCGCCGTCACGGGAAAATCGAGGAAGCCGTCAGGGCATTCCAGGAAGCGCTGGAAACGGTGCACAACAGTCGCAAGCCGGTGGTCGTGGCGCCGCACAGCCTGGCGCTGGGCGGCGCCACCGAGCTGACCATGGCCAACCGCACGCCGGTGGCCGCAGCAGAAAGTTATTTGGGGCTGGTGGAGCTGGGCGTGGGACTGATACCCGCCGGCGGCGGTTGTCTGCGATTGGCCGAACAGGCTGCACTGCGGGCCCCCTCCGGCCATCCGAGCGAAATCCTGGCGCAGCTACAGGGCGCTTTCAAGCAGGTGGCCATGACCGAAGTGTCGGCCAGTGCCAGCCATGCCCGGGAAATGGGGTACCTGCATACCGGCGCTCCGGTCGTGATGCGTGCCTCGCGCCGATTCCATGTAGCTGCCGAGCGGGTCCGTATGCTCAGCGAGGCGGGCTATCTGCCCGCAGCCGACGCACCCACGGTGCATGTCCTGGGTCGTCCGGGCGCAGCCGCCCTCGAATCCATGGCCTATCAATTCCATCAGGGCCGGTTCATATCGGATTACGATCAGCATCTGGCCCGTGTGCTGGCCAGCGTCCTGACCGGTGGCGATCTAGCCGGAGATGCGCACGTACCGAGGCAGCACCTGCTGGACCTCGAACGGGAGGCCTTCATGCGCCTGCTGGGCGAGAAGAAGACCCGTGCCCGCATCCGCCACATGCTGGAAAAACGCAAGCCGCTGCGAAACTGAGATCGGCCTCCGGACCGGTCCGAAACCAACCCTCCGCTGAACATGAGTGAGTCCTCTGCCTACATCGTGGCCATCAAACGCAGCGCCGTCGGGCGTGCCGGCAAAGGCATGCTCCGGCACACCCGCCCCGAGGATATGGCCGCCCAGGTGATCCGTGGCCTGCTCGCCGGGGTGGATGGGTTGCCTCCCGAGCGCGTGGACGACGTGCTCATCGGGTGTGCCATGCCCGAAGGCAGCCAGGGCTTGAACGTGGCTCGGACCATCGCCCTGAAGGCCGGCCTTCCTGATTCGGTGCCCGCCGCCACTGTGAACCGGTTCTGTTCCTCGGGACTGCAGACCCTGGCCATGGCCTCCCAGGCCATCATGGCCGGTCACGCCGATGTCATCGTGGCAGGGGGCGTGGAATCCATGAGTCAGGTCCCCATGACGGGATTCCACTATCAACCCGATACGGACCTGATCCTGACCGATCCCGACGTGTTCGTCTCGATGGGCAATACGGCCGAGAATGTGGCCGAGCGATACGGCGTATCGCGCGAGGACCAGGATGCCTTTGCCCTGCGCTCCCATGAGCGGGCGCTCGCCGCGCTGGGTAACGGCGTGTTTGCCGACGAGATCGTTCCGCTCCATGTGCGGGTAACCCAGGCCGATGCGGACGGTGTCCGCACGGAGTCGGTCGTGATGGATCGGGATGAAGGCCCGCGCGCCGATTCCAGCCTGCAAGCCCTGTCCCGTCTGCCGGCCGTCTTCCGTGCCGGTGGCACGGTGACGGCCGGCAACTCCT
>JAQCDI010000242.1 GCA_027620595.1 Bacteroidota bacterium
GGGGGGGCGGGCTTTGCCCCCCCCCCCCGGCGCGAATCGTGGGTCGTCATGAAAGCTGGGAGACGCGCAGTTGGGATGGCGCGCAAAGATAGGTCATTCCTTGTCGGAAGCGACCTCTTCGACCTCCACATCCTTCACTTCCTGGGCAATACGCTCGACGACGACTTCAACGTCGGTGACAAGTGCCGCCAGCGCGCCGACGGCGGCAAGCGTTGGCATCAGGAACACGGCAGCCGTGGCGCCGCCGACGCCGACCGAAAGGGGAAACTCGAGCAGCGTGCGGCCATCCTTGCGGATCGTGACCCGCCGGGCGTTACCCTCTTCGATGATCTCCTTGACTTTGCCGACGAGCTGGTTGCCTTTGACTTTCATCTCGTCAATGTGGGTACGGACAGATTCCTTGTCAATCATCGGAGGACCTCCTGGGTGGTGGGAAAACAAATCGACTCTTTTTTGATGCTACGATTTGAGCCGCCTGCTGTTGCGCCGATACACGTTCCAGGAAGGGAATCCGAACGGGTTTCACAACAAAACCGGGCCTTCACTTTTTCTTCACAAAAGAAAGTTTTAAGCCTGCCCCGACTCCGACGATACCCCTCCCAGAACGAATTTTCCGAAAGAAGTGCGTTCTACGACACAAACAAGCAATCTGACTTAACCAACTCGAACTTGGAGGTTCATCAATGGGTCAGCAGCAACTTCTCCTTCTCGTACTCGGTATCGTCATCGTCGGCCTGGCCGTCGTAGTCGGTATCCAGGCCTTCTCTGAAAACCAGAAACAGGCCAACGCAGACCAGATGGTCAACGATGCCATCCGCATCGCTTCCGACGCTCAGGCGTGGAAACTGAAGCCGGGCGCCTTTGGCGGCGGTGCTTCCGCAACCAACTGGACGGGTCTTGACTTCGGTCAGATCGGTTACGCCGAAGGCGACCAGGGTCTCCACCCGGGTGCAGCCGGAGACACCGACGCCTTTGATTTGGGCATGTCCTATGACGACGACGACGTCATGCTGGACGAGGATGCGCTGGAAGCGGAGATCAGCCGCTCCAAGCTCATCAACCTCTTCGAGGCTGCCCTCGTGGAAGCCACCCGACAGGGCGTGTCCGATATCCACATCTATCCGAACCCCAACCGCCAGGTTGAAATCCACTTCCGCACCGACGGTCGGCTCAAGAAGTGGCATACCGAGGACAAGGTTCACCCCGAAGCCTTCCTGGCCGTGGTCAAGGACAACTCGACCAACGTGGACCGTTTCGAGCGCGACGCCGCCCAGGACGGTTTCATCCAGCGCGACATCGACGGCGCTCTGATCCGGTTCCGTGTATCCATCCTGCCCATCGCATCGGCCAACCAGGAGCTCCGCGCCGAAAGTATCGTCATCCGTATCCTGGATGACCGCAAGGTGCTGACGGACATCACCAAGCTGGGGATGCTGGATTCAGCCCTGAAGAATTTCAACAAGGCCATCCGTCAGCCGCACGGGATGGTCATCCTGACCGGTCCGACCGGTTCGGGTAAGTCGACCACGCTGGTGGCGGCGCTATACCAGGTCGTGACGCCGGAAGTGAATGTGCTCACGGTCGAGGACCCGGTCGAATACATCATCAAAGGGGTTCGCCAGATCAAGCTCAGCCACAAGCTGAACCTCGAAGGTGCGCTCCGGGCCATCCTGCGTCATGACCCCGATATCGTGATGGTCGGGGAGATGCGAGACAAGGACACGGCAGAGTTGGCCATCAAACTGGCCAACACGGGTCACCTGACCTTCTCGACGCTCCACACCAACGATGCTCCGGCGGCCGTGTCGCGTCTGTACAAGATGGGCGTCGAACCCTTCCTGATTGCCTACGCCATCAACCTGGTCGTGGCCCAGCGCCTCATCCGGGTGGTCTGTCCTGCCTGCAAGGAAGTGGACGAGCATCCCGACCGCACCATGATGGCCGGACTCGGCTTCACAGAGGAGGAGATGGACAGCAACACCTTTTACAAGGCCAAGGAAGGCGGCAAGTGCCCAACCTGCAGCGGTCGCGGATACAAGGGTCGTCGCGCGGTTTGCGAGACGCTCTACTTCACGCCGGCCATCCGCACGCTCGTCGCCGAATCGGGCGAAGCCATCGACGAGGACGCCATCAAGGCACAGGCCATCAAGGATGGCATGCTCACGCTGTCCGATTCGGCCCGCGTACTCGTCAACATGGGCGAGACAACGGTGGACGAGATGATGCGCATGACCTCATCGGGATAGGATTCCTGCCACGCTTCTGGAAGGGGTCCGGCCGATGGTCGGGCCTTTTTTTATGCCTGGCCTCGGAAGAATGCGCGGATGGCCTCCGCCACCTGATCCTGCTCCGATTCCGTCAATTCGGTGTGCATCGGGAGGGATAGCACCTCATTGGCTGCCCGCAGGGTATGCGTCATGTCGCCAGAGCGGCAGGCATCTGCGTGGTCCCGGTAAATGGGCAACAGATGCAGCGGCACCGGGTAGTAAACATAGGATGGTATGCCCTCGGCTTGCAGATGCTCCATCAGCGCATCCCTTTGCGCCGCATCGTTTCCGCGTACCCGGATCGTGTACTGGTGGAATACGTGCGAACCCCAGGACGCACGCTTCGGTACTTCGATGGCTTCGATGTCAGCAAGCCGCTCGTCATAGCGATCGGCGGCCAGTTGGCGGGCGGCGGTAAAGGCGTCCAGGTGGGGCAGTTTGGCGCGCAGGATGGCGGCCTGCAGGGCGTCGAGGCGCGAGTTGACGCCCACCACTTCATTGTGGTATTTCTTCTTCGAGCCGTGATTCGAGATGAGTCGTGCCTGTTCCAACCACTCGGGGATCGGGCTCAGGATGGCGCCACCGTCCCCGTAACAGCCGAGGTTCTTGGAAGGGAAGAAGGACAGGGTGCCGAAACCGGCAAGGGTGCCGGCCGCCCGGCCCTTGTAGGTGGCACCGATGGCCTGTGCAGTGTCCTCCACGACGGCGATGTTGCGCGCGCAGGCCAGTTCCAGCAGGGGATCCAGGTCCGCACACTGCCCGAACAGGTGCACCGGCACGATGGCTTTCGTGCGATCCGTGACCAGTTCGGCCACGCGGTCGGGATCCAGGGTGAAGGTGTCGGGATCAATGTCGGCAAACACCGGTGTGGCGCCCAGCAGCCCTGCGGCCTCGGCCGTGGCCACGAAGGTGAACGAAGGCGCGATGACCTCGTCCCCGGGGCCGATGCCGAGCGCCATGAAGGCAATCTGAAGGGCATCGGTGCCGTTGGCCACACCCAGCGCCCCCACGCCTCCCAGAGCTGCGGAAAGTTCGGCCTCGAATGCGTCCAGCTCCGGACCGCGGATGAAGGCTGTTGAGTCCAGCACCCGCTCGATGGCGGCGTCCACTTCGTCCTTGATGCGGAGGTACTGTCCCCGCAGATCCACCATCTGGATGGGCATGTCGGTCAGGATTGGTTCTTGAGCAGTTGCTCTTCGGGTACGGGGCCAGCCGCTCTGGCAGGTACGCCTTTGTAGACAGTGCCGGGTTCGGCATCCTGGGTCAGGACGGCACCGGCGGCGATCACGGCGTCGGCGCCAATGCGCCGGCCGGGCAGGATGACACATCCCACGCCGAGACGGGCTCCATCTTCGGCCACTACGCCCTTGAAGTGCTTGAATCGCTCTTCGGTGCGTCCGATGAAGTTGTCGTTGCTGGTCACGACGCCAGGGGCCACGAAGACGCGGTTGCCGAGCGTCGAGTAGGCGGTGATGTAGGCGTTGGTCTCCAGCTTGCAGAATTCGCCCACCGTACAGTGGTTCTCCACGGCCACCCCGCGTCCCACGATCGTTTTCCGGCCGATGCGCACGTTCTCGCGTACCGTTGCCAGGTCGGCCACGAAGACGTCGTCGGCCAGCTCACAGCCCGCATAGACCACCGAGCCCGACCCGATCCGGACGCGGTCTCCGACGAGGGGCCCGTCGTGCGAGGCATCGGTCGTGACAGCCGAATTGGCCGCCCTCATCGGTTGCTGACCGAGTATGGAATGGTCTCCGACCTGGACGTTGGCGCCGAGACGCGTGCCCCTGCGGAGCACTGCGTGATGTCCGATGATGCAGCCATCCCCGATGACAACGCCTTCCTCGACGACGCAGCCATGACCGAAGCGGACGTTCAAGCCCACACGGGCAGCAGGGTGGATGGAGGGATCAGGCATCGCGATGCGGACGAACCGGATTGATCGGCGGGTTGCAGGAGGAGGAACCGCCTTGAAAATACGACAAAGGGACAGGCAATCCGGAATGGACGAAATGGGCTCAAAAAAGGAAGGGCC
>JAQCDI010000243.1 GCA_027620595.1 Bacteroidota bacterium
GCCGCCATGGGCGGCTCGGACACGGCCGTAGCGGAATCGGGGTCGGCTGCGCTCTTCACCAATCCGGCGTTGCTCTCCGAGCGCGCCCATGGCGGCCTCTCCTTCTCCTATCTGAATCACCTTTCCGACATCAATGCCGGCTGGGTGACCTAC
Source organism: Bacteroidota bacterium (assembly GCA_027620595.1). Classification (GTDB taxonomy): domain Bacteria; phylum Bacteroidota; class Rhodothermia; order Rhodothermales; family UBA10348; genus JAAZVD01. The sequence continues at coordinate 154 of JAQCDI010000243.1, forward strand.
GGCCGGCACATCGAAGGCCGGGGCTCCTTCGCTGCAGGCATCCGCTACCTGTCCTTCGGCGCCTTCGACGAACGGAACGAACTGGGAGAGAAAACCGGCACGTTCTCGGCGTCGGACATAGCCTTGACCCTGGGCGGCGCCCGTGCCTGGAAGCATGGCCTCCGCTACGGGGCTTCCCTTTCGCTGATGCATGCCTCGCTGGCTTCGAATGGCGCCACCGCCACAGGGTTGGACGCCGGAATCTACTATGACGACAGTGCGCATCGGCAGAGCTTCGGACTGTCGATCCACAACCTCGGTGTGGTGTTCTCGTCGGTCGGTGAGCGCTCCGATGCGCTGCCGCTGGACGTCCGGTTGGGCTACGCCCGTCACCTGGAACACCTGCCGCTCCTGGTCTCGGTGACGGGGTACCGGCTGCACCGCTTCGATGGCGGCCCGGATGAGGCGGGGGCCCTGGCTCGCATCCTGTATCACGTACGGCTGGGCGGAGAATTCCAGTTCAGCGATGCCTTCCGGGTGCGCTTCGGCTACGACCATCGCCAACACGATGAACTGCGGGTCAAATCGCGGCTCGACATGGCCGGATTCTCCACGGGACTGGGCTTGAAGCTGTCCCGCTTCGGATTCGACTACGGGTACAACTCCTGGTCATCGCTCGGGGCGCTGCACCGGTTCTCGGTGAGCACGACCCTTTAGGGCCTGTGCTCACGGGGCGCTTCGCCCCGCCCGCAGTTCGTTGCGGATCTCGCGCAGCAAGGTCACCATCTCGTCCGACGCAGCGGCGCTGGGAGCAGGCTTCGCGGTGGGCGTCGAGGGTTCGTCCGTGTGCTCCAACATGCGATCCCGCTGAGCAAGCACCGTGTCCCGGAAACGCTCCACGTCCACGATGCCGTAAAGCTTGACCAATGCGCCGGGCTGCGTGGAGCCGGCCGTCTCGATGGACAGGGCGTGGATGCCAAAAAGACGCATGATGGGTCCCTGGATCATCCCCAGGTCCGTGATCTTGTCCAGCGGAATGGTCTTCTCCACCCGCACCAGCCACCCCTTGCGGACAATCAGCGTCCGGCGGGTCAACGTGCACTCCATGCGATCCAGGAAGCGTTGGGTAATCCACAGGCCGAGGATCCACCAGAACGGAAGCAGCGGGATGCCGATGATTGTGACGAACAGCGTCACAGACCCGCCCAGTAGCCAGTATTTGCGCACACGGGGTTGAAAGAGGCCTGTTCGAGGACGACTGGAACGTTGGTCGATGTCATTGTCCTGCGGCCTCGCCCGCCAGTTTACCCTGTTGACGGAAGTAGATCATGGTCGTGTCCAGCGTGCCGTGCCGCATCCGCTGTTTGACGTCTTCAATGGACAGCCCGTCGTTGAGCCAAATGAGGGCTGCCGTGTGGGTCAGGCTGTGTGGCGTGATGCCCCGTCGCTTGATGCCCGACTGCTCCAGGTGGTGATTGATGCGGCTGCGCACGGACCGTGTGTTCAGGCGCTGTCCGTCGCTGCGATGACCATGGGAAACGAACAGCGGACTTTCGGGCGTAATGCGGCCGCGCGTGTCCAGATAGAGACGCAGTGCGTCCATGACCGGCGGATCGATGGGCACCTGCTGATCCTTGATGGTGTGGCCCTTGCCCTGGATGCGCAGGTACCATCCAAGCAGCGTCTGCTCCAGGTCCTGGACATTGCACCGGACGATCTCGATCTCGCTCAGGCCCGCAAACAGCATGGCGTACACGATGGCCCGATCCCGCTTGGCGATCTCGTCGGACGAATCCCCGGCCTGATCCATCGTGGCCAGCAATTGCGCGATGTATTCCTCCGAGAGGAATTTGCGGGAGTGGGAAACGGGGCGCCGATTCCCTTTGACGGCTTTGGCCGGATTCTCCTGGAGCAGTCCCGCGTCCACGAGGAACTGGCAGAGTCGCCGAACCGCCGTCAGGTACGTAGAAACGGATACCTGGTGCAGGCCCCGCTCCTCCATCAAATACGTCTTGTAGTCCTCGATGTCCTCCGTACGGAAACGACAAGTGCCTTTGCCGCGGACGAACCACCGTTCGAATTCATTCAGGGAGCGCCGATAGGTACCTACCGTTTCGCGGCTTTTTTCCCGCAGGTACGCCGTCAGGAATTCCTGGATGAGGCGCTGCAGGCGCGTGACGGAGAGCTCGATCCCCTGGTCCTCGATGGATTCAGGTTCGATCGCTGCGCCATTGACAGAGGGAGACGCGGCCATGGTCGTTTCGGGTGTGCTGACGGCAATCCGCGGGCCCCCGGGGCCCACAGGAACGCATGGTGGGCGAACCTGCAATAACGGAAATGCAAAGAAACGACGGTCGGACCGCCAATGTCAATAACGGAAATAGAAAGCCGGGCTCAGCGCAGCTCGCCGTGCGGACCGAAGGACTCCATCACATCGGTGTAACGACGCAGGAAGGACGATGCCATGGCGCCATCCACGATTCGGTGATCGTAGGAGAGCGAGACGTACATCATGCTGCGGATGGCAATCGAATCCCCGATATTGGGATCCTCGATGACCACCGGTCGCTTCTTGATGGCGCCCGTTGCCAGGATGCCCACCTGCGGCTGGTTGATGATGGGCGTGCCCATGATAGACCCCAGGGAGCCGACGTTGGTCACCGTGAACGTCCCGCCCTGGAGCTGGTCCGGAAGCAGCTGTTTGCTGCGGGCACGAACCGCCAGGTCATTGGCCGCATGGGCCAGGCCGATCACGTTCATCTGACCCGCATTGCGGATCACCGGCGCCACGAGGCCGGTCTTGCCGATGGCCACTGCAATACCCACGTGATAGTCTTTCTTGACGTGGATCTCCTGTCCTTCCACCGAGCTGTTCAGGATCGGGTGATCCTTGAGGGCTTCGACGGCGGCGAAGACGAAGAACGGAGTGTAGGTCAGCTTGATGCCTTCCCGCCGCTCGAACGCATCCTTGTTGGCTTCGCGGAAGCGGACCAGGTTGGTCACATCGATCTCGGCGAAGGACGTTACGTGGGCTGACGTTGCCTTGGACCGGGTCATGTGCTCGGCAATGATCTGCCGCATGCGGTCCATCTTGATGATCTCGACGCGGGATCCACCTTCGGTCACAACCCGGGTCGGTTCGAAGGAAACCGGAGCGGCCGGTGCCTGGGGCGCCGCGGGACGAGGGGCAGGAGCCGACGGTGCGGTGGGAGCCAAAGGCGCAGAACCACGACGCTGGATGTAGGCCATGAGGTCCGCCTTGGTAACGCGACTGTCGCGACCCGTTCCGGAGAGGCTCTGCAATTCAGCCAGCGAAACACCTTCCTTCTCGGCAATCGAACGTACCAGCGGGGAGAAGAATTCTCCGGAGGGACCCACCCGGGGAATCGGGGCACCATCGCCGGAATGCGCCGCAACGGATCCCGGAGCATGCGCCGGCGCAGAAACAGGTACCGGCGCCAGTGCAGCAGGTGCGGCCTCTGCGACGGGGGCTTTCGGAGCCGGAGCCAGCGCAGACGCAGCAGATCCAACGGCGGAGATCACGGCAATTCGGGTACCCACCTCAACCGTATCCCCTTCCGGTACAAGGATTTCACTGACGATCCCTGCGGCCGGCGACGGGACTTCGGTATCCACTTTGTCCGTGGCAATCTCAAGGAGCGTTTCGTCCAATTCGATCGGATCGCCCGGCTTCTTGTGCCAGGTGATGACCGTGCCTTCCATGATGGATTCGCCCATTTTGGGCATAAGCACGTCGATGCCGGCAGCTGCCGAAGGGGCTGGGGCAGGCGCGGACGTCGCAGGCGCCGGCGCAGCAGGCTCGGCCTTTGCGGCGGGGGCTGCTGCGGCGGGAGCCGGAGCCGGCTTCTGTGCCACGACCGCTTCGGAGGCTTCGGTCTCGATGACGGCAATGACGGTGCCCACATCCACGGTATCCCCGGCCTCGACACGGATCTCGGTCAGCACCCCGGCTGCGGGGGACGGCACCTCGGTATCCACCTTGTCCGTTCCGATCTCGAGCAACGCTTCATCCATCTCGACCGTGTCACCGGGTTTCTTGATCCACTCGATGACGGTGCCTTCCGTGATACTCTCGCCCATCTTGGGCATGGAGACTTCAACCTT
>JAQCDI010000244.1 GCA_027620595.1 Bacteroidota bacterium
CAATCCACGCCCCATCCCGACTCAAACTCCTCGTCGCCTTCGCCGCCATCTATCTGGTGTGGGGCTCAACGTATCTGGCCATTGCGTTTGCGGTGGAGAGCATTCCGCCGTTCCTGGCCATCGGGACGCGGTTTCTGGTGGCGGGGTCGCTGCTCTACGGGTTCATGCGGCTCAAGGGGGTGCAGCGACCCACGTGGCAGAACATGAAGAACGGGGCCTTGGTGGGGGTGCTGTCGCTGGGGATCGGGACGGGGTTCGTGGCCTGGGCCGAGCAGTACATCGACTCGGGGTTTGCCGCACTCATCGTCACGATGGTTCCGCTGTGGTTCGTGCTGCTCGATTGGTGGTGGCTCAAGGGCGGGGCGCCACGGCGCCCGGTCATCATCGGCCTGATCCTGGGGTTCATCGGGATCACGGTGCTCACGGGGCCGGAGCTGGTCAGCGGAATCAAGGACTCGAATGCAGTGGCGGTACTCATGGTCATCGTGGCCACGATGTCGTGGTCGGTGGGCTCGCTGCGCAGCAAGATGATTTCCATGCCGAAGAACCTGTTCATGTCCTCTGCCGTGCAGATGACGGCGGGAGGGGTCATGGTGTCCTTGATCGGGCTTGCCCTGGGGGAGATGCAGGGTTTCAGCTGGACGGCCGTGACGGATCGCTCGCTCTGGGCGTGGGGGTACCTTGTGGTGTTTGGCTCACTCGGAGCATTCTCCGCTTACGTCTGGCTGCTTGGGCACGCGCCGCCCAAGCAGATTTCTTCCTACGCATTTGTCAATCCGGTAGTGGCCGTCTTCCTGGGATGGCTGCTGGCAGACGAAGTAGTCGATGCCCGCATCCTTGCGGCCTGCGTGATCATGGTGTCGGCCGTGGCGCTGATCGTACGCTACGGGGGTAATCGCAGCGTTACCCCAAAGAAAGCAAAGGATTAAGCCGCCGTGAAGCGTGTGTAACAGAGGGTTTGCGGCCGCAAACAACAGTGCGGAAAACCGTCCAACGCCTGAATTCGGGCCCTGAGGGCGTCCACGGTGTAAAAAGCGTTACAAAAACATTCATAAATACGTATACAAATAGATGATGGTAAACTCCACGAATAAGGGGCAGGAAAACAATTTGAATTTAACTGACATAAAAGTATTCAAATTATGTACACAATTGTCGTTCAAATACCTTCTTTAGTTTTGGCAGAAAGAAGTAGACACCGCACCGGGTGTCCGGAAGGTCCTTGCAGAGCAGGTACTGGCGCATTTTCCGGAAAATCATCCTCTTCGGGCCGAAATCGTGGATTTGGGCACGGCGCAGCAGTACGAAGAAGAAGTAGATCTGCTGATGACGGCAGCGGTACCGATTTCGGCCCGCGAGCACCGGCTGACGGGGGCTTTTGTGCCGTTCCACTACGCACCGGTCTTTGCCACGAAGGCCTTCATGGAGCTTCGCTATGCGCCGGATTCCCTAGCAGCGGAAACCCACAAGGCTTTTGATATCAAAAAGACACGCTCGGCCTATGCGTTCATCCTCAAGACCTTCTACGGCCAGCAGGTAGATCCGTCGTATCGGCATCTGATCGAGACCCTGGAAGGAGTTCTACCCCGACTACCCGAATGAGGTGTTCTTCCTGGATGCGTCCTTTGCCGCGCAGTACGAGGCGGAGGACCGGCTCATTGCCGTTCTCGGCAGCTTTGCCTTGCTCACGATCCTGATTGCCTGTCTCGGGTTGGCTGGATTGGCTGCGTTTTCCACGGCGCAGCGCACACGGGAGATCGGCATCCGCAAGACGTTGGGAGCCACGTCCCTGCAGGTGGTCAGCCTGCTCTCGAAGGACTTCCTCAAACCGGTCGTGGTGGCCGTGCTCCTGGCTGCAGCATCGGGATGGATGATCTCCATTCGGTGGCTGGATGGCTACGCATATAGAACTGAAATAAACGGGATACAGATAGGAATAGCTGCATGTATTATGCTGTTAATTGCCATAACAACGGTTTCTTTGCAGTCTTATAGGGCTTCCAGGGCCAATCCGGCCGTGAGCGTACGGTACGAATAGCAGGATAATAGTATATAAATAGAAATGTAAATTGTGTAACAAATAAGTGATGGTATAGCGCTCATAAAAGACGTTATACCATCACGTATTCGTACCATTTACCTCATAGGTCAGTTGGACCAGGCCCGAGGGCCAGGAACGGTGATCCCACAGCGACAACTGGGCATCCTCGGCCAGCGCACCGAACAGCGGAATGCCTGACCCGAGCACCACGGGAATGACCGTGAGGATCATGCGATGGATGAGACCGTCCCGCAGGAAGTGCTGCACCGTGACGCCGCCGTCGACATAGACGTGCTCGAATCCTCGTTGCAGGAGTCCCGCCACGATGTCGGTCATCGTTCCACCCAGGACGCAGACAGTATCCGGAAGGTCGGCGGGCAGTTCGTACGCTGACCGGCTCAGCACCACAACCGGTTTGTCGGCATAGGGCCACCCGACCCCAAAGGAGAGCACCTTCTCGAACGTGTTGCGCCCCATCACGATGGCGTCCACCGTGTCCATGAAGGCATGGTATCCGTGGTCTTCGCCGGCTACGTCCTCACCGGACGGCAGCCAGTCCAGATCCCCGTTCTCACGGGCAATGAAGCCGTCGAGGCTGACGGCCATGTATACAGAAGCACGCATGCGCTCAGAATCGGGCTGTGAACCGCACATTCACCGTGCGCGGCGTCAGACGGGTCGGGATCCGTTGCCAGATGCCCGATCCGTCTGGAATCCAGGAATAGGCCACGGTGTTGACCATGTCGAACAGGTTCAGGATCTCGGCGGTCAATTCGAGGGCCACACGGGAGCCCGTCCGTTCGGGTGGGATTTCCTTGGTTGCGCCGATGTCGAAACGGAAAAAGCGGGTGTAGCGGGCCGAGTGCCGATCTCCCGGGACCTGCTCGACCACATTGCCCAGCTGCTCACCGGGAATCGGGGGTGTGTAGGGTAGCCCTGAGCCGTAGAGGGTGCGCAGATGCAGTCTCCAGGTGGGATCCGACGGAATGTAGTCCTGCACGAAGAGGGACACAGTGTGCCGCTGGTCGGTGGGGCGGGCCACCGAGCCTTCATTTTGAGGCGTTCGGTACGCCGGGTCAAACGCCTCCCGGGCCCGCAGCCACGAGTAGTTGAGCCAGCTTTCCATGCCGGGAACGAGTTCGCCGCGCAGCTGCAGATCCATGCCGTAGGCCGTTGCGCTTCCATCATTCTCGCCCGAATACAACACCCGCACGTTCTGGATGTCGTACGAGATCAGATGCTGTATGTCCTTGTGCCAGAACTCGCTGCGGAAAAAGAAGCGCCGGCTGGGAATGAAGTACTCGCCACCCAGCACGATCTGGCGGGAGCGTTGGCTCCTGAGGTCGGTGTTGAGTGCACCGAGGATGGATTGGCCGACGTCGGGTTTGCCGCGCAGCTCCCGGTACGTCGGGGCCTGGTGGTAGAGCCCGACCGAGCCGAACCAGGTGGTGATGGGGTTGAGCTTCCACGAGAAAGAGGCCCGTGGCGAGACGGTCCACTCATCGGTGAACGCGTAGTGATCTACCCGGACGCCGGCTGTGAGCGTCAGCCGACCCGGTTCGCCCGCAAACACATCCCAGGCGTCCTCCAGATGGACAGCGGTCTGGGCTGAGGTCAGGGTGGCGGCATCATTCAGGCTGTCCGCCACGATCCGGACCACGTCTCCGTTGGTGGCGCGGCCCACGACGACACTTTTTTCCTCGAGCCGGTCCTCGAAACGCAGCCTTCGGTGGCTCCACCCGGCTTCCACTGCGTGCCGCTCTCCGGTCAGCCGGTAGCGTCCGGAACCGGTCAGGGTGCGCACGGCAATGCGGTTGTCTGCCTGGTCTTCCTGCCGGCTCGATCCGGTGGGAAAAAGGCCGTCGCCGCCCTGCGGATTATCGCTGCCCGGATCCACAAGGTAGAGGATGGCCGTGCCCGAAAGGTCCACGCGCTCGGTTTCCTCGGTGTCGTAGAGGGCCGCGTCGTGCTCCATGCGCAGCGAAGCAGAAAGCTGGCTCTTGAAGCGCAGCCCTGAGAAGAGCGTGCGATAGGCGTCGGTCTCCTTGTTGCCGTCATCGAAGCGAATCCACAGGGACTGCAGGTTTGACGGGGCCAGGAGTTCGTTCTGGCTGAGCGTTCCGAAGAAGGTCTTGCGCCCGTTCGGGTCCAGTTCGAAGCGGTTTTCCGCCCACATCCCGAGCCATTCCATCTCG
>JAQCDI010000245.1 GCA_027620595.1 Bacteroidota bacterium
GTGAAAAGAAAAGCCCCGGCCGCTTTCGAGCGGTTGGGGCTTCTTCTTGTGATTCCGCTTGGATTCGAACCAAGGACCCTCTGATTAAAAGTCAGATGCTCTGCCAACTGAGCTACGGAATCGCCGGTGGCGGCAGAAGCCGGCACAGACCTGAAAAGTACGAACATTGGTCCGGTTCGACCAAATGTGCCCGCTTGAAGGTTCCATGAGAATCAGCCGGGCCAGAGCGTTCGCATGGGAACGCGCATCAACAGCCTTCCGCGCATCAATTCCGGGGCGAAGTTGATGAATCCGTTGACCAGATAGATTTCTTCGGGCGTGCAGTCCACCAGCAGTTTGGCTTCCAGATCGCCCTTGCGTCGGTCCTCGGTGAAGATCGCGGCTACCAGCCCGGTCGAAGCCGATCCCCGGAATACGTCCATCTCCGCTCCATCCACGGTATCGGTGCCATTGACGAATCCGTAGTCGATGGGGTAGATGATGTCCGGATGGTCGGGATGGGCGGCGCCCCTGGGGCGCTCGATCGTCACGCCCTTGAGGCGGATCATGCCCTCCCACAGCTCCCAGTCCACGAAACCCGGGGCGCCGCCCGGATTGGCTGCGTCCGGCGCGCCCGCCGTGAGTCGGTTGAATCCGTCGGCCGGCCTGTCCATGGGGTTCGCCCGCAATCAATCCTTGACGGTCATTTGTCCTTGTTATCCGGCTCGATCAGCTGGATGTGCAGTTCGCGCAGCTGGTGCGCGTCCACGCTGTCCGGGCTCTGCACCATCGGCTCCTGGGCGCTCTGCGTCTTCGGGAAGACGATGACGTCGCGCAGGGAGGAGGCGCCGGCCAGCAGCATCACGATGCGGTCCAGACCGAAGGCGATGCCGCCGTGCGGGGGTGCGCCGTATTTGAAGGCGTTGAGCAGGAAGCCGAAGCGCGTCTGCGCTTCTTCCTCGTCGATGCCCAGGGCGTCAAACATCTGCTGCTGTACGTCCGGGCGGTGGATACGGATCGAGCCGCCGCCGATTTCCGAACCGTTGAGCACCACGTCGTAGGCCTGCGCGCGCACGGCACCCGGATCCGTGCCCAGCTTGTCCATGTCCTCGGCTTTCGGGGACGTGAAGGGGTGGTGCATGGCAAAGAAGCGGCCGGCGTCCTCATCGTACTCGAGGAGCGGGAAGCCGGTGACCCACAAAAACTTCCAGGGACCGTCGGCGCTGTCGGAGATCATTTCCGCCTCGCGGGCCATGTAGAGGCGCAGGTCGCCCATCTGCATGAACACTTTCGGCGCCGGGCCGGCCATGACCAGCACAAGGTCGCCTTTCTCCGCGCCACAGGCGGCCAGGGCCTTCTCGACGAATGATGTGGGAAGCACTTCGGCCTTGACGCTGGACTGCACTTCCGAGCCGTCCGAGGGGAGGCGGAAGTGGATAAGTCCGCCGCCCTTGAGCTTGCCGCGGACGATCTCCTTGTCCAGTTTGTCCAGGCGGCCGCGACCCGTGTCGCCTTCGCCCTTGACCACGATGCCGACCACCGCGCCGCCGTCTTCAATCGTCGAATCGAACACGCGGAATCCACAGCCCTTGAACGCATCATTCAGGTCGTGCAGCTCCATGCCGAAGCGCAGGTCCGGTTTGTCCGAGCCGTAGCGACGGATGGCTTCGTCGTAGGTCATGCGCGGGAACGGGCGCGGCAGGTCGATGCCCTTGACGTCCTTCCAGATCTGGGCCAGCATGCCTTCGGCCGTCTCGTAGATCAGGTCCTCGGTGGCAAACGTCATCTCGACGTCGATCTGGGTGAATTCGGGCTGGCGATCGGCGCGCAGGTCTTCGTCGCGGAAGCACTTCACGATCTGGAAGTAGCGGTCCATGCCTGCCACCATCAGGATCTGTTTGTAGGTCTGCGGGCTCTGCGGCAGGGCAAAGAACTTGCCGGGGTGCACGCGCGACGGCACGAGGTAGTCCCGGGCGCCCTCGGGGGTGGACTTCATCAACACCGGCGTTTCCACCTCGACGAAGTCCACGCTGTCGTAGAACCGGCGAACCGACTGGTAGACGCGGTGCCGCAGGAGGACGTTGTTCTTGAGCTCCTGGCGACGCAGATCCAGGTAGCGGTATTTGAGGCGCAGGTCCTCCGATGCCGTGTTTTCGCGGCTTTCGGCAGCCGACACCATGAAGGGCAGGGGATCGGACGTGTTGAGCACGATCATGTCCTCGGCCATCACTTCGATGGCGGCGGTCGGCATGTCGGCATGCTTGGCCGCCACTTCGCGCTGCTGCACCGTGCCCTTGACCGTGATCACGAACTCGTAGCGCAGGGACTCGGCCGCTTTGGCCGTTTCCGCCGCATGCTCGGGATTGAACACGATCTGCGTGATACCGTAGCGGTCCCGAAGATCCACGAAGATCAATCCACCCAGGTCGCGCCGGGAGTCCACCCAGCCCTTGAGGACAACGGTCGAACCGGCGTGTTCAGCCCGGAGCTGGCCACACGTGTGCGTACGGCGGCCGTGGGAGTCGACTTTGAACTGGGAAACGGACATGGGAAAGCGGAAATGGGGAACGTGGGTCAAAATCCGAAGATAGGGGTCCTGCGAGGCTGGATGGTGGAATAATTGGTTTAGACCGTGAGCATGGATTCCCGGGTAGTCACCTCGCACCGACTTCCCTATCTTTCGCCGTTCCTTCACCAAACCGGTGTCCCCGATGTCCCAGACAGCTGCCGTGCCGGGCCGATCCTTTTTCGGTCATCCACGCGGCCTTGCCACCCTGTTCTTCACCGAGATGTGGGAGCGCTTCAGCTACTACGGCATGCGCGCCCTGCTCATCCTCTTCATGACTGCCGCCGTGGCCGGAGAAAACCCCGGCATGGGGCTCACCGATGGCAATGCCGCAGCCGTCTACGGACTGTATACCTTCTTCGTCTACTTGCTGTCCCTGCCGGGCGGCTGGGTGGCTGACCAGATCTGGGGTCCGCGCAAGGCGGTCTTCGTGGGAGGGGTGATCATCGCGCTGGGGCACTTCAGCATGGCGCTTCCATTCAGCGAGACGTTCTTCCTGGGCCTCATCCTGATCGTCATCGGAACGGGACTCCTGAAGCCGAACGTTTCCACCATGGTGGGCGAACTCTACCCCGAAGGCGGGGCGCGCCGGGATGCGGGGTATTCCGTGTATTACATGGGCATCAACCTGGGTGCCTTCCTCGGTCCCCTTGCGTGCGGTTACTTCGGCGAGGGCATCAACTGGCACTATGGGTTCTCGCTGGCCGGCTTCGGGATGGTGCTGGGCCTGATCCAGTACCGCATGGGTACGCGGCATCTCGGAGATGCGGGTGTCTTCACTCCGGATGAAACCGTGGCAGCGAAAGCGCGCAAGTTCTATCTGATTTCCGGAGGCATCGTGGTTGCTGCCGCGGCCTTCGGTTTCCTCGTCAAGACCGGCGTGTTCGATCTGACCCTGACCGAAATCGCAGAAGGATTGGGATCGAGCATCCTGGTGCTGGTCGGGCTGTTCTTCGCCTACCTGCTGTTTTTTTCCGGCCATACGGGACAGGAAAGGAAGCAGCTCGTGGTCATCATCTGGCTCTTCATCCTGGCCGCCCTCTTCTGGTCCGGATTCGAGCAGGCGGGCTCGAGCATGAACCTGTTTGCCGACCGCATGACCGACCGGCAGTTCGGTTCGTGGGAAATGCCGGCATCGTTCCTGCAGTCGGTCAACTCCACGTTCATCATCATCTTTGCGCCGATCTTTGGCTCCATCTGGCTGGCCCTGGCCCGGATCAACCGGCACCCCTCGTTCCTTTACAAGTTCGGTCTCGGACTGCTGGGACTGGGCGCGGGCTTCTTCGTCCTGGCTTGGGGCGCGGCCAACGCCGAGCCCGGCACGGTGGGCATCACGTTCCTGATCGTGACCTATTTCCTGCATACGGTGGGCGAGCTGTGTCTCTCGCCGGTGGGCATGTCCTCGATCACGAAGCTGGCGCCCAAGGGCCGTGTCGGCCAGATGATGGGCATCTGGTTCGTAGCCACGGCGCTCGGCAACCTGATTGCCGGTCTGGTGGCGGGAGACATCGAGGCGATGGGCTTTGACGGACTCTTCCAGCAGGTGGCCATGATCACGGCCGGAGCCGGCGGTATCGCGCTGCTCGTGGCCTGGCCGCTCAAGAAGCTGACGGGCGGCGTCGAGTAATCCTCTCGACACCCCTTTGAATGGCGCGGGGCGGCCGGACTTCAG
>JAQCDI010000246.1 GCA_027620595.1 Bacteroidota bacterium
GCCCGCTTGTCTTTCTGGAGGGTTTTGTCCCTTTCAAGGCACGATCACCGGTCCGCCCGCCACAGCGCCCCGGGCAGCAGCCACAAACCAGTACACGCCGGCCGGAAGTCCGCCTGTTTCCACGGTAACCTGGCGTGGTCCATCCTGGCCGCGCATGTGCCCTTGCATCCACACACGTCCAAGCGTGTCCGTCAGGCTCCATCGGGCAGGACCGGAATCTTCCAGATGGGCGCTGACTTGGAATCGGTCGTCCGCCGGATTGGGCCAGATCTCCAGGACGGATGACGGGATGGACGGAGCAACGGATTCAGAATCAGTCACGATCACACCATCGCGAACGACATGGCGGATTCCCGATCCGAGCGGGCCGAAAGACTGCCAGGAACCGTCAGATCCCCGTATGCGGAGCGCCTGAGCTGAAGTGTGGTGCCCCAGGCCGAAATGGACCCGGTATGTGTTCTGACTCAGGTACCCATCTCCCGCATGAAGGATGCGTACCAAGGTATGGTCTCCGACATCCAGTTCGAGGCGGGATCCGATTCCCGCCGGGGATGCCTCGTCGGAACGCAATTCAACCGTGAGCCAGTTTCCTGCCGTTTCGGTCTCGTTCAACAGGATCCGATGCTCCCCCCTCGAGTTGGCGGTCACCAGATCGAGCCGGCCATCCTGGTTGAAGTCTGCCACGGACAATCCCAGATCACTGAGGACGAATCGGAAATCCCCTGCCTCCAGAAGAGGATCAAATCGGAATTCCTGATTCACGAAAACAACAGGAGGCTGGAATCCGGCCGTTGCAGAATGGACTGCGGCCAGGTCCTCGTCCCCGTCGTTGTCGAAGTCCGCAAAGTACGTGCCCCACCCGGTTCCGTTCTGGGCCACACGCCAGGGCGTTGCTTCATCGTAGAACCTGCCGAACTTGGCGTTGAACCGATAGAATCCTGCCACCCCGATGCGGGTGACATAAACGTCCAGGTCTCCGTCCCGATCGGGGTCGCCCCATGCCACACCCATGGTATTGCCCGAACCGATGTCACGGATGCCCCAATCGGCAGCCCGATCCACCAGGGCTGTCCCCTCCTCGTTGATGTAGAGAAAGTTCGGTTCCTGCTCGTCATGGGTCACAAACAGGTCCTGGTCCCCATCCCCATCGATATCGAGCCATGTGACCTGCATCGGAATCGAAAATGGATCGCCTTGCACGGAATAGGCCTCGGACACGTCCTCGAAGGCGGTCCCATTCCGGTTCAGGTACAGAATATCCGGTCCATTCCGGACGCCGAGGAAAAGGTCCGGGAATCCATCGCCTGAAAAATCGCCGAACGCCGCACCGCCCACGCGGGCCTTCGGGTTGATCCCCCACGATTCAGCTGCGTCCACGAAAGTCAGATTCCCCTGATTGAGCCACAACGCGTTGCGTCCTTCGCTGGATGCACCAAGAAAAAGATCCGGATGGCCATCCCGGTTCACATCCACCCAGATCGGCACGAACGCGTTGGTACTGGAGATGATACCAGCGTCAGCAGCCATGTCGGTGAACGTCCCATCCCCGTTGTTGCGCAGAAGTACGGGGGCTGCGTCCCGCCTGGCCATGGTGATATCATCAAGGCCGTCTTGATTGAAGTCGAAGGTCGACACACCGGAGGCACCCACCCCGGTATCCATTCCCGAACCTGCCGTCACATCCCGGAAACGGATCGGGCCGGAAGACTGGGCAACGGCATCAGGCGTGCCCAGGAACCCGGATACGCACAGGACCAGAAGAACAAGATGGCGACGGCAGGTGCCCACGATCCGACAGTTCGAAGGCACCTATCGCGACCCACCGATCGAAGGGCAATTTCCCTCGCAGGTCGATGCCAACAACAGGTCGAAGTGGATCGTGACTTCGTCCTGCGTGTGGAGGGATCCGAACATCGCTGTCGGGGGCGTCATCCCGTAATCGGTCATTTTCAGGTCATGCGAGCCGGTGTACCGGATCGTGCGACCTGCCGGGCCCTGCTGCTGGAGCCGGACGGCCACCGGCTGCGAGCCGTTGGCCATCCGGAGCTGCCCGCTCATGACCCACCACCCCTCCTCGGCACCGGGCGCAGCGCTGTCGAGCGTGAACGTGATGTCGGGATGCGCTTCCGCTTCGAATGCGCTGTGCATGAGGCGATCCATGATCAGGCTGCGGCCGCTTTTCATGTCCCGGACCGGGATGGTCATCGTACCCGAGAGCGGCACCCCTTCGGAGACCTGGAAGCTGCCGGAGAACGTGGTGGCCTCCACGCTCCAGTCGGAGCGGTTGGATGCCCCGTCGACGCGGATCGTTGAGCCGTCAGCCAGCAGGAAGGTCTCCTGGGCATGGACGGGCGCCAGGAAACCGATGACCAGGGATCCGATGACCAGGACGACGGAGGACAACAACAGGGAAAGCTTCCGCATGACGCTCGATTCGAATGAGTGGTACAGTTCAGGAAATCAGATGGGCGAACCGCGGGTCCGAGTGGGAGGAACGGCACGCACCCCCTGCTTGATCCCGACCGTATGCCGCACCGGAAGGACAGGAAAATCCTGATGGCGTCCTGCGGTTGTCGGGATGGGCTGACTGTGTATCTTAGCCGTGATGGAGCGACGGTCCCGGGGGACCCCGTTCCGAACGTGCTTTTGCCGAGAGGCCCTGCGGTCCAGTGGCGCCACCAATCACCGTTTGCCTACCATGAAAAAGTCGTCCGCCCCTTCACAGGGTTCGTCCGATTCCCGCCGTGATTTCCTCAAGAAAGGGGCACTTGCAGCCGGAGCGCTGGTTGCCGGCGTCACCGCCGCCGAGGCCACTCCCCGCATCAAGCGATACTCCGGCGCCCCGGCCAAAGGAAGCGTCCTTAGAGCCAATGATCGCCTCGTCGTGGGGCACATCGGTGTAGGCGGCCAGGGCTTCACCCATGTGCGGGCCACGACCAATACGAACGGCGACGGCTCGAACTGGCACAATTTCGAGTACAATACCGCGGTTGTCGCGGGTTGTGACCTCTATTCCGGTCGGCGGGACCGCGTCAAGAGCCACCTGGAAATGACCCGCGATGCCAAGGGTCAGGACTTCCAGGTGGAAGTGTTTGAGGATCACCGCAAACTGCTGGAGAACAAGGACATCGATGTGATCTTCATCGGTACCGTGGACCACTGGCATTCCCAGATCGCTGTGGACGCCATGGAGGCTGGCAAGCACGTCTATTGCGAAAAACCCATGACGCGTTACCTGGGAGAGGCATGGGATGTCTACGACGCCGTCAAACGAACGGGCAAGAAATTCCAGATCTGTTTTCAGTACTGCTCCGAGGCCAAATGGCACAAGGCAGCCGAACTGGTCAGGGCCGGCAAGATCGGACCGGCCACGTTTGCGCAGAATTCCTACATGCGCAACTCGCCCGATGGTGAGTGGAACTACTACCGGCTCGAGGAAGGGGTCACCCCCGAAACCCTGAACTGGAACCACTGGCTGGGCAACGTCCACAACAAGATCGACTTCAACCGAGAGCACTACCACCGCTGGCGCAAGTATTACCCCTATTGCGCCGGCATCATGGGAGACCTCTTGGCCCACATGATCCATCCGCTGATCATTGCCGCCAACGTGACCGAGCTTCCCAAGCGCGTCGTGGCCATCGGCAACAAGGCCGTGACCGACATGTTTGTCGGCCCGGACGACCGCTCGGTGGATGACAACACGCAGCTGCTTGTCGAATTCCCGTCCGGATTCTGCATGATGATTGCCGGATCCACGGTCAACGAACAGGGTGTGGCCCAGGTGATCCGTGGTCACGAGGCCACGATCTACTTCGGCGGTGGTTCGGTAGAACTGCGTCCGGAGCGTCCGTTTGCCGACCTGGTCGATGCCGAGATCTACGAGAACCTCGAACCGGGTCCGGACATCCCGCCGCACGTGGACAACCTGTTCTCGGCCATCCGCAATGACCACGACACGAATGGCAACATCGATGTGGCCGTGATTGCGCAGAGCATCATCTCGATGGCCGAAGCCTCGAACCGTTTCGGCGAGTGCGTCTTCCTCGATTCCGAGAAACGCACCTTCCACACGGGCGGTGGCCGGGCCATCGAAGTACCGACGTACGGCACTTTCCCGCAGTCCTGACCGAACGTTCCCTTCCCTGTCGAGCGGGGCGGTTGGCGTGCCAACCGCCCCGCTCGCATATCCGCCCGTCCCCTGCCCTCC